>JACMKY010000317.1 GCA_014379925.1 Cytophagales bacterium
CCCAATACACCTACTTCTTACTTCTTACTTCTTACTTCTTACTTCTTACTTCTTACTTCTTACTTCAAACCTTTCAATCCAACGTCAGAGGAGCAGTCCTTTTTCGTAATTGCTGATCTTGGCCCGCTCCGATTCGGGGATGGGTACTGAGCTTTTGGTTTTGATGTCGTAGGCCACCAGCACCACCGTCCCCCGGGCGATCAACCGGTCTTCTCCGTTGGGGGTGTGCCCCTGTTCGTCGATAATCAGGTGTTCCACCGTCAGGCTTTTGGTGCCCATTTTCACGGTACGGATGTAGAGAAACGGATTGTCTTGCAGGTAGAGGGGAATCTTGTAGTCGACCTCGGCCCGGGCCTGGATCATGGCCACCACGCGCCAATCCCAGACGATGGCCTGCCCGAAGTAATGGTGGCGTCCCTGCTCGAAGTACGTCAGGTAGACGGCATTGTTGACGTGGCGCATCTCGTCCAGGTCCGACCAGCGCATGTGAATCTTTTCCCGGAACCGGAAATCTTTGACTGTCTCGCGCATGGGAGGGGTTTTTGAACCGCAAAGATACGGATACAAAACCTGTTTGCCGTTTGGATCCGGTTTTCGTAGCTTTGCCCCCGGTTGCGCACGGCGGTTTGGCCGCCTTTTCCCCCAATTTTTTTATGATCAGTGTATCCAACGTGACGCTCCGCTACGGGAAGCGCGTGCTTTTCGAGGAAGTCAACATTAAATTTACGCCCGGCAACTGTTACGGCCTCATCGGGGCCAACGGGGCCGGCAAATCCACCTTCCTGAAAATCCTTTCGGGAGAAATCGATCCGCAGACCGGCTCGGTGGGCATCACGCCCGGCGAACGGCTGGCGGTGCTCAAGCAGAACCACTACGAATACGACGACTGCCCGGTGCTGCAAACGGTGATCATGGGCCACCAGCGCCTCTACCGCCTCACCGAGGAGAAGGACGCCATCTACCTGAAGCCCGATTTCTCCGACGCCGACGGGGTGCGGGCCAGCGAACTGGAAGCCGAATTCGCCGACCTCAACGGCTGGAATGCCGAATACGAAGCCGCCGAACTGCTCAGCGGCCTGGGCATCCGCGAAGACCTGCACTATTCCCTGGTGCGCGACCTGACGGGCAGCGAAAAAGTGCGCGTGCTGCTGGCGCAGGCCCTGTTCGGCAACCCCGACATTCTGCTGCTCGACGAACCGACCAACAACCTGGACGTGGAGTCCATCACGTGGCTGGAAAACTTCCTTTCCGAATTCAAGAACACCGTCATCGTCGTCTCGCACGACCGGCACTTCCTCGACCAGGTGTGCACGCACGTGGCCGACATCGATTTCAGCAAAATTCAACTCTACTCGGGCAACTACTCGTTCTGGTACGAATCCAGCCAGTTGGCCCTCAAGCAGAAGCAGGATTCCAACAAGAAGACCGACGACAAGCGCAAGGAACTGGAAGAGTTCATCCGCCGCTTCAGCGCCAACGCCTCCAAATCCAAGCAGGCCACCTCGCGCCAGAAGCTGCTCGAAAAACTCACCCTCGAAGACATCAAGCCCTCTTCGCGCAAGTACCCGCACGTGATGTTCAAGCAGGAACGCGAAGCCGGCGACCAACTGCTGACGGTCGAAAACCTGGCGCTCAGTCACGAAGGCAACCCGCTGTTCCGCCAGGTGGGCTTCACCGTCAGGAAGGGCGACAAGATCGCGTTTCTGGGCCGCGAGGGCCTGGCCGTTCCGGCTTTCTTCGAAATCCTGACCGACGAGCGTCCGGCCGACGCGGGTACTTTCCGGTGGGGAGTGACCATCTCCAAAGCGTACTTCCCCAACGAAAACACCAAGTACTTCGACACTGACCTGAACCTGGTGGACTGGCTGCGGCAGTATTCCAACGAGAAGGACGAGAGTTTCATCCGGGGCTTCCTGGGCCGGATGCTGTTTTCGGGCGAGGAATCACTGAAGAAGGCCAAGGTGCTCTCGGGAGGGGAGAAGGTGCGGTGCATGCTTTCTCGGATGATGCTGCAGGGCGGCAACGTGCTGTTGCTCGACGAACCGACCAACCACCTCGACCTCGAATCCATCACCGCCCTCAACAACGGCCTTCAGGAATTCAAGGGAACGGTGCTTTTCACCTCGCACGACCACCAGTTCGTGCAGACGGTGGCCAACCGCATCATCGAACTCACGCCCAACGGCATCATCGACAAGGAAATGACTTACGACGAATACCTCGCCGACGAGCGCGTGAAAGCCCAGCGCGAAAAACTCTACGGCGGGATGCTGGTGCGGTGAAAAGAAATTGAATGTCGAACTGAAGAACGCCCAATGTCGAATGTCGAAGTAAAAAGAATGATTCTACCCTTCGACATTCGGAGTTCCTTGCGGTCCGCCGCTGCGGTTCTTCAGTTCGACATTCCCTTCCCTTCTACCGGTTGAAAAGCAGTTTCAGGTAAAAAGAAGGCTGCCGGAGCCGCTGGCGCAGGTCCAGGTCGAGAAACATGCAGGAAAGCGTTTCGGCCAGGACGGGATTGCGGGCGGCGCGGTTGGCTACCACGTTGAACAGCCCCGGGTAGCGAAGCAACTGCTGCATCCGGCGACTCAGGGCGAGTTCTTTTCCCAGGCGATTGTAGACGGCCCCGTCGTAGGTGCGCAGGAAAGAGGCGGAAAAGTTTTGGGTCCGCAGGGCTTGCTCGGCCGTCGTTGCCGCCCAGCGTCCGCTGATCATGGCGTTGCTGATGCCCTCGCCCGTGAAGGGGTCCACCAGGGAGGCCGCGTCGCCCACCAGCAGAAAGCCGTCGCCGGAAAGGGGGCGTTGCTTGGAGCCCAGGGGCAAGCCGTAGCCCCGGATGTCGCCCAGCCGTTCGGCGTGGGCAAAACGGTCGCGGAGCCGGGGATGGGCAGCGATGGTATCCAGCATCGCTTTTTTCAGGTTGATTTTTTGGCGGCGGATGCTTTCGCTCAGCATGCCCACTCCCACGTTGGCGTAACCCCCGCCGCCGTCGGAGGGAACGCCGGACAAGGGGAAAATCCAGAAGTAACCGGGCAGGAAGTTGCGGAAGAAGTGCAGTTCGATGAACCCGTCGGCATCCAGTCCTTTCACGCCCCGGTAGTAGGCCCGTAGCCCGGCGCAGTGGTGTTCGGGCTCCATCCGGATGCCGGCGTGGTGGCGCGTAAAAGCCGATTGCGCGCCGTTGGCCACAATCAGCAGGCGGGTGCTCAACAGGGGCATGCCCGCCGGCCCGACCAACGTAATGCGTCCGCCTTCCCGCCGGAAATCGTTCACTTCAATCCCTTCCCGAAAATCAATTTCCGGGCGTTGCCGCGCTTCCTCCACCAGGAAATGGTCGAAGTCCACGCGCCGGACCAGGTAGCCGGGCGGTTGGTCGGTGGCTTGGTCGTACGGGTACTTAAAGGGTACGCTCACCCGGCTGAGGTTGGGGGCAAAAAAGTGAATGCCCCGGGAAGGCAACCCAGTGGGCAAAGCAGCCAGCCGTTCCACCAGGCGGGGATCGATGCGCCGGAGTTCATTCACCACCTTTCCGCTCAGGGCGTCGCCGCAGACCTTGTCGCGGGGAAACGTGGCCTTGTCGAGCAGCACCGACGCGATGCCCCGGTTGGCCAGGTGCAGGGCCGCAGCGCTGCCGCCCGGCCCGGCCCCGAGAATGCAGACGTCGGTGAAGTGGGTTGCAGGTTGCAGGTTGCAGGTTACAGGTTACAGGTTACAGGTTACAGGTTACAGGTTACAGGTTGACAAAGTTACAGGGTGGCAA
>JACMKY010000034.1 GCA_014379925.1 Cytophagales bacterium
CAGCGGATGGGTGGTGCAGAATTCGCCGCAGCAATTGCAGATGGCCCCCAACAACGGGAAAGCCCTGCTGCTGCTGACCCTGGCGGCCGAGAAGTCCCTGCCGGCGGCGGCGCAACAACTGGTCGAGAAGAACCAACTCACCCCGGTGGAGTCCAAGAATACCACGGTGAACGGTTTGCCCGCCATCGCCCTGGTGGCCGATCCGCGTCAACCGGAGCAAGACCAGCAACAACCGCAACAGCAGCAACCACCCGCCATCCGGGCCCTGATTTACCTCATCGAATACGGCGGCAACGTCTACAGCCTGATGGGAATCACTGCGTTGAAGGACTTCAACGAGTACTTGCCGACCTTTCGATCCACGATGGGCAGTTTCAAAACGTTGACCGACCCGGACAAGCTCAACCGCAAGCCGGACCGCATCAAGATCCGGACCGTCAAGCAGGGGGGAACGCTGGCGCAGGCGCTGGGTGCCTACCAGGTGAAGAAAGACAAGCTGAAGGAGTTGGCCATCCTCAACGGCATGGAACTGGAAGACAAGGTGGAGCCGGGCACGCTGATCAAAGTGATTGAAAAATAACGGGTACGCGGAAGCCAACATCCTGACGCATAGCTTGTACGTTGTCCACCAAAGACAAGTATGAACGAAAAAAGGATACCGGTCTGGCATGCTTTGTCGGAATTCTACCTGGATACTGAGCTTGATGACGGTGATTTTGATCGGATAGCCGCGGTGTTGATGAAGTCGGGCTTCACGCTCGAGGAGGCAAAACAGATTGATTTATACGAGGTTTTTCCTCTGTTGCAACCAAATTTACTTTCCGTTGCCGGCGAATGGACCGGATTTGACGAAAAATGGTTGAATGAAAACTGCGAGAAGCTTTACGGGAGAAGGAACAGTCGGTTCTTCCGGGGCAGGTGTGTGCTTTGGAATAAATTTTTTTACTGGATGAGAAGAAGGTATTGGGAGCAAATTGAAAAGCGAATGGAATAATGGGCGCTGAGCGTGGGTTTACGCATTCCGTTTTGTTGAACTGACAAACCAAAGCCAACGCGCACCTCCGCTTCCCGTGCCGCCCCTGCGCACCAATCCAAAACCACCGGCCTGCTCACCGCCGCTTTCACCGCCGCCGCGCGGAAATAATTTTTTTCAAAAATGTCTCTTTCCCGCGTAGGGGTAAAATCCTTTTCACCGGTCTTATCTCCGTAAAGTTGAATAGAGGCCCCGCCGCGATGGAAGAGGAACCCTGGGAGCTGATTGCCAAGTACCTGAAGGAGGAAACCTCGGCGGAGGAACGGGAACGCTTGTTTGCGTGGGTGAACCGGCAACCCGAAAACCGGGAAATCTTCCAGCAACTGAGCAACCTGTGGCGCGCCACCCGGCGGGCGGACCAAACCCCGGCGGCTTTCCAGCCGGACGTGGAAAGGGCGTGGACGCGCTTCAAAACCCGGGTGAACCTGGAAGCCGCTCCGCAAAATCCGCTCGGGGAGCGCGCCGCCAAACCAGCCCTTGCCCCGCCTGCCGAATCCGCCAGGCCCAGGGTGGTTCCGTTCCGTCCGGGTCGCCGCCAGTTGGTTGGGCAAATCACCCGCCTGGTGGCCACGGTTCTGCTCGTGCTGGGCGCCGTTTTTTGGGTTCGGTTCTACTTCTCCGGTGTCCAGCCGCCGGTGCTGACGCAGGCGACGCGGGGAGACAAGCGGATTTTTTACCTGCCCGACAGCAGCCGGGTGCTGCTCAACCGGAATAGCCAACTGGCGTACGCCGAAGGATTCGCGGCGGGCAAACGGGAAGTGACGCTGACGGGCGAAGCGTTTTTTGAGGTGCGGAAGGTGCCGGGCAAAACCTTCGTCGTTTTCAGCGGCAACGCGAAGACCGAGGTACTGGGCACTTCGTTCAACGTGCGGGCTTACCCCAGCGAGACCAATGTGGAGGTGCAGGTCGTCACCGGCAGGGTGGCTTTTTCCGGCCGCAACGCCGACGACACCAGCCGGGTGTACCTGACGCGCGGATTCAAGGGGGAGCTTTCCGCCGCCAACGCGCTCACCAAAGCCGCCGTCGAAAACCCGAACCTGCTGGCCTGGAAAGAAGGACGACTCGCCTTCAACAACACGCAGTTGGCACAGGTGGTGGCTTCGCTGGAGCGGTACTTCAACGTGCCCATCCGCGTCAGCAACCCGCAACTGCTGGCGTGCCGTTTCACGGGTTCCTTCGAAGAGCCCGACCTGGAAGAAATCCTGGAGGTGCTGAAAGCGTCCGTCAACCTGTCTTACGCCACCGACCGCCGTCAGTACGTCCTTTCGGGACCGGGCTGTCGGTAAGTGATGAGTTGATGAGTAAGGGAGTTGATGAGTTGGTAAATATTCAAAATAAGCTTTTTAGGAGGGCTATAAATATCGTTCGTTGTTGTTTCACTACCGTGAGACTGCATTCCGGTAAAAAGTTCACGAGCGTAAATATCCGCTTACCACCCACTCATAGACTCATAAACTCGAAAGAATGAAAGTCCCGTCTATCCTTGGTTGGCTGTTGCTGGGCGTTCTCCTCCGCGCCCCGGCCCAACCCGGTGGGTTGGAGAGGATCGTGTCGCTCCGTTACGAGGACGTTCCGCTGGAAACGGTGTTGAAAGACCTCACCAAGACCTACGGAGTCCGTTTTTCCTACGTGAACAACGTGATTCCGTTGGACAAGAAAGTGCGTATCCGCGTAAACAACGTCCCCCTGCGGGCCGCCCTGGATGCCTTGCTGGCCGGCACGGGCGTGCGTTGGCGGCTGGTAGGCGACCAGGTCGTGCTGACGTACGAGGCCGGAAAAGCCAACGCCCAACCGGCGGAGGTCCCCGCGGCGGCGGTACGGATTCCGGACGTTCACCTGGAACCCCTCCGGGGAAGGGAGGTGCGGGTTCCCGCTTCGCCGGGCGCAGGGGTACCCAGGCGGGAAGCGCAGCCCTTGCCCTACCAGTACGCGGCCCGGGAACGGCGGCGTCAGCTACGGCTGGATCGGTACCTGCGCAAGCTCCAGGAGTTCACCGCTTCCCTCCGGAAAGACTACCTGCCGCCCGATTCCACCCAACGGATGGCGGACAGCATCCGGGTTCTCTCCGCCGACGATCCTTACTGGGACTACCCGGAAAAAGACTGGCAGGTCACGTTCGTCTCACCCGTTGGCACCAACGGAAAAGAGTTTCTTAAAACCGTCAACCACCTTTCCTTCAACGTGCTGGCGGGTGCCTCGGCGGGATTGGAAGGGGTGGAAGTGGGGGGCCTGCTCAACGCGGAAAATGACTACGTCGACGGCGTGCAGGTTTCGGGTTTCGGTAACCTGGTCCGCAACGAGGTCACCGGGGTGCAGGCCGCCGGATTCGCCAACGTGAACGGCGGCTACACCCGGGGTGTGCAGGCGGCGGGCTTTGCCAACGTGGTGCTCGACAGCGCCCAGTCCGTTCAGGTGGCGGGCTTTGCCAACGTGGTGGCGGGCAATCAGCGCGCGGCGCAGGTTGCCGGATTCAGCAACGTAACCAACGGCGATGCTGGCTCGGCTCAGGTGGCGGGTTTTGCCAACGTGGCCAACGGGCACGTGCGGGGTGGGCAGGTAGCAGGTTTCTTGAACGTCACCACCGGGAACGTGACGGGTGGCCAGGTGGCCGGCTTTGCCAACGTGACGGCCGGCGATGTGCAGGGAGTACAGGTGAGCGGGTTCTTTAACCACGCCCGGCGGGTGAGGGGTAGCCAAATCGGATTTATCAACGTGGCCGACTCCGTCACGGGCGTTTCCATCGGGTTCCTGAACTTCGTGCGGCGCGGCTACCACCGGTTGGAAATCTGGGGAAGCGAAGCCCTCTTCGTCAACGCCGCCTTCAAAACGGGCACGCCCCGCTTTTACAATATTCTGGCCCTGGGCATGCAGCCCCGCCAAGACCGCGTGCGCTGGGGCGTCGGCTACGGCATTGGTACCGAACAGCGGTTGTCGCGCGGCCTGACGCTCAACCTGGACGCGGTCGCCTACCAGATTAACGAAAACCAGTGGTGGACCAACCGGCTGAACCTACTCAACCAGGTGAAGCTTACGCTGGGGGCGCGCCTGACCAACCGGACCCGCGTTTTGCTGGGTCCCACGTTCAACGCGCAGGTATCCCGGCTTTTCGACGCGGAAAACAACCGCTACGGCACCGACCTGGCTCCCTGGTATTTCTACGACCGCACCAACGGCCAGACCAACGTGCGCATGTGGATCGGCTTCCACGCGGGTTTTCGGTTTTAGGGCTTGTTTTACGGAAAAGGGAATCAAACAAAATTTTTCCGGTGGAAGTGGGTTATTGGTACGGGAATCGCGTAGCCAATGACGTACCCCGGAACCAATGACCTGTTTTTCAGCAAAACCCGTGTCCATTCTTATTCAAGCCGCTTGGAAAGCCGCTTGGTTGTTTGCCTTCGTCACGCACCCGACTCCCGCGTTGCACGCCCAGCACCTGGACTACCACGTGTACCTGAACGGCAAGTCGGTGGGTTCGCTCGAAGCCGACCGGAATTTGCGCGACGGACTGGCACATTACTTGATTGAAAGTAAAGCAGACTTTCGCTTCATATTCAAGATCAGCACGGATTACACTTTTGAAACCACTTACCAGAACGGAATGCTGACCAAGGCCAGCACCAGAAACACGGTCAACGACGAGGTGCGGGGTACGTCGAAAGTCACCTGGAACGGTACCCACTACCTGGTTGAAATGAAGGAAGGGCGGTCAGTGCTCAAAAACGCCCGGATTACCTACAGCATGGTGTCGCTCTACTTCACGGAACCCAAGCTGATCAGGCAAGTCTTTTCGGAGCGGTACGCCAAGTTCCTGCCCATCCGGTCGGTGGGCGAACACCGCTACGAGCTGGACCTGCCCGATGGCAAGAAAAATTACTACACCTACGCCGACGGGTTCTGCCAGTTGGTGGAAGCGGGTCACCGCGTGGGGAAAATTACTTTCAAACTGACCGGCGTGAAGTAGACGGGCCGCAAGACCTTCCGACATTCCGAATCCTTGCCTTACACCAACCTTGCAAACGATTTAACCCCTAACTGCTTACTCCAATGAAAAAAGTACTGATTGCCGCGCTGGGAATCGTATTCTCCGGCCACTTATTTGCCCAGTCCCCCTCGCCGTCCCAGTCCCTGATTACGCTGGGCCCCAAGTTCGCGCTGAATTACTCCTCGCTCACCGGCGACGACGACCGGCTCGACCCGGGCCGCTTCACGGGCGTGGCGGGCGGGGCGTTCGTGCGCCTCAACCTGGGCCGGGTTTACCTGCAACCGGAAGGGTATTTTACGGGCAAGGGCGGCAACCTTAACATCAGCACGCAGCCCGGCAACGCCGCCGATGCCAACGGCAAGGTACGGCTCACCTCATTTGACGTGCCCGTGCTGCTGGGCTACAAACTCATTTCCACCAAAGTGTTCAACCTGCGGTTGATGGGTGGGCCGGTGGCTTCCTTCTTGCTGAAGGAAAACCGGAACGACCTGAAGCTGTTGGACGCCGACTCTTACACTTACAACAAGTCCAACATCGGCTTTCAGGCCGGCGTGGGCTTCGACATTGCCAACCTCACCTTCGATGCCCGTTACGAAGGAAGCCTGAACCAAATCAACCCGACGTTTAACCAGCGCACGAGTCTTTTCCAATTGGGGGTAGGATTCAAGATTTTCTAGAATGGGTTGCCAGGAAGTCAAATTGCTCCTACGCCGAACGCTCCGTCCCACCCGACGGAGCGTTCGGCGTTGCAGGGAAACCCGGGACTGATCAGGTCGGTTTGACTGGATTGGGCAGAAGGCCGATCGAATCCTCTCCGAGGGGACATTGTCGGCCCTCGCTGAGATCCGCAACGCCAGGGTTGAATGAGGCTGCTTGTTGATCTACATTGTACTTTCCTGCGAACACCGGGAAAGATTGCTCCCGCATTCTGACGGTTGTCCAGCACCCGGGTGCGGTTGATTTCCACGCAGTCCGGCCAGCCGCGAACAAGGGCCGTTGCCGATCGGAAACATTTAGGAATGACTGAAATCAAGTATCTGTCAGTCAGTTTTTTATGTATGATA
>JACMKY010000318.1 GCA_014379925.1 Cytophagales bacterium
TAATCTTCATCCCACATCTCCATCTCATAAATGTGCCACTTGCCCGTAAACTCGTTCTTCTTTTTTGATTCCATAATTGGATGTCGGTTTTAGATGCGGTTAGATTATCGGTAATTCATACCCGTACGGCAAAGAAGAAAACGCCGAACTTAGATAATTAACCCAAGTTGCTAGTTAGAGAGCAAGGTACTTGAACAAAGAAAAAGCCATCACAAACAGAAAGAGTTTGAACTCAAAACCGGCCCGGGTTACGGCGTGAATGCGCTTGGGAAAGCGGGCGGTAATTTCACTGATGGATGTTTCCACCAACTTACGGTTCTGCTTTTTAGCGATGTAGGTGGGAAAGTCATCCCCTCTTAAGGAGTTCTTCTTTCGTTGAGTAGCGAAGTCAATATCTTCTTCTTGCCGATAGAAGTCTTCCCATTCATAATCAGTAAAGCCGCTGTCCTGCCAGACTACACTGCCGGTGGGCAAATCAAAATCCAGGCAGGCCAAAGCGGATTGTTCGGCGTAACTGCCTGGTAGGAAAGCCATTTCAGCGGGCAATCCCTGGCAGTTAACTAACAATGCCACTTTGTAACCATAGAAATACTCCCGCTTGGAGGCGTTCTTACCCCGGTATTCTTCTCCCTGCAGTAAGCGGCAACCACGGATGCGAATGTTATGGCAAACCCCAACCGGAAAAGTATCCAAGAGGTAATGCGGGCGAGGCTGCGCGGTTTTAAACACCCAGCCCAACAAGGGGAAACATTGCTCACAGCAGTCGGCCAAGGCGTGCAAACGGCGGTTAAAACGCGATGCACTGAGCATCTGTTCACAATGGTGACTTTGCATATAAGAGCGGGCGCTTTCCCAATTGCCCCCGAAATACCAGGCTGACAACAAGGCCGTAGTTAAGATTAAGGGGTCATTTACTTGACGGTGAGGAGGTTGTTTATGTTGGATTGCTTGCAGAATGTCGTCGAGAAGAACGTAGATTGCGATGGTGTTATCGTAGAGCATGGGAAGGGTAGGTTGAGGTTTAGCCATTTCAAAGCTACTCCTTTCAGGCCCTACGGTAACACTTTCATTAGCTAGCAACTTGGGTTAACTATCAAAAGTAGAGAACAACCGATCACTCAGTACAGTCTTTCCAATAAAACCCTCCGAGAACCCGTTTTGTCGAGTTTTTAATGAATTACGAATGCGCGAACCCCGCGGGTTGGATGCGAATGCGTTTTTTCGTTGCTTTCTACGCGCAGCGCAACGGCACCGCCATCCATCATTTTGTATCCGTTCGCAACGCCGGAGGCAACGGGAATTCCGTCGTTCTGTTTTCATTTAACTGCTTCACCCGTAAGGCTTTGATTTGTTCCGCGATATGGAAGATCAAGGTAAAACCGGCGACAGTACAGAAGTCGTGGTCGTTAAAAGCGCCTCGTTCCGCCTTTTTTGGGTGGTAGAATTTTTTCACCCGTTTTCTGCCTAATATTGTTTACTTTGGCGTTCACCCTCGTTTCGCATGACGGATCTAAAGCAGTTGGAAGCCTGGTTTGTAACCGGCAGTCAACACCTCTACGGCGAAGCAACCCTCCAGCAGGTTGCCGAGCACTCCCGGATCATTGCCCAGGCCCTCGATCAGTCCACAGTCATTCCGGTCAAAGTGGTGTTCAAGCCAGTACTCACCGGCCCGGAAGCGATTGTTCAGCTCTGCCGGGAAGCCGGTAATACCCCCGGCTGCGTGGGCCTGATCACCTGGATGCATACTTTCTCGCCGGCAAAGATGTGGATTGCCGGGTTGAAAAGCCTGCAAAAGCCATTCGTCCACCTGCATACGCAATTTAACCGGGACATTCCCTGGTCGGAGATCGACATGGCTTTCATGAACCTGAATCAATCGGCCCACGGTGACCGGGAATTCGGATTCATCGGCGCCCGGATGCGACTGGAAAGAAAAGTGGTGGTGGGCCATTGGCAAGACCCCGAAGTGCACCAGCGACTGAACGTGTGGGCCAGGGCGGCGTGCGGATGGCACGATCTGCAAGGGGCTAAATTCGCCCGTTTCGGGGACAACATGCGCGAAGTAGCCGTAACCGAAGGCGATAAGGTCGCCGCCCAGCTTCAATTCGGCTATTCCGTCAACGGCTACGGGGTAGGCGATCTGGTGACTTACCTCCGTCAGGTACCGGACGGAGCGGTGGATGAACTGTCGGCGGAATACGAACAACGCTACGCGGTAGCAACTGAATTGCGCAAAGGCGGCAACCGGCACGCCTCCCTGCGGGAGGCGGCCCGGATTGAAGTCGGGCTGAGAACTTTTCTGGTGGACCACGCCATCAAGGGATTTACGGATACCTTCGAAGATTTGCACGGCCTGGGCCAATTGCCGGGCATTGCGGTCCAGCGCCTGATGGCCGACGGTTATGGATTCGGCGGCGAAGGGGACTGGAAAACCGCGGCGCTGGGTCGGGCCGTTAAGGTGATGGGCGCGGGGCTGCCGGGGGGAAGTTCGTTCATGGAAGACTATACCTACCACTGGTCGCCCGATGGACCGCGGGTGCTGGGCGCGCACATGCTGGAAATCGACGAGTCAATTGCCGAAGGCCAGCCAACCTGCGAAATTCATCCGCTTTCCATCGGTGGCAAGGCCGATCCGGTAAGGCTCGTGTTCAACGTAGCCGCCGGGGCGGCCGTCAACGCGTCCCTCATCGACGTGGGCAATCGTTTCCGCCTGCTGGTCAACGAGGTGGAAGCCGTGCCGATTGAGCAGCCGCTGCCGAAGTTGCCCGTTGCCCGGGTACTGTGGGAAGCCAAGCCCAACCTGAAAGTAGCCGCTGCCGCCTGGATTCTGGCCGGCGGCGCCCACCATACCGTTTTCAGCCAAGCCATCACGTCCGAATACCTGGAGGATTTCGCCGGGATGGCCGGCATCGAGTACGTACTGATCAACGACGACACCCGGCTCTACCAATTCAAGCAGGAACTGCGGTGGAACGAAGTCTATTACCACCTGTCGAAAGGATTTTGAACGCTGGTAGGCGTTGCCACTGGTTTTACGGGCGTGATTACCTGAGCGAAAGGCTTCGACCGCAGCGGCGGACCGCTGCGCTCAGCCGGACTTTATTCAAACGGTCATATTCATGTCCGGCTGAGCGATAGTGAGCTTGTCGAACCACGAAGCCCCTTACCCTGGTTCAAGCATCCACGCTTAAAACAGGGTGAAAACGACACTTTGTCTGATAACTACTTGATAGTGAGTAATAAATACTAGCTACTGACTACTGACTACTACCATCAAACGCTGTTCCCCGTGGCTTCCTCTTACGTAATCGGAATTGACTTTGGCACCGACTCGGTCCGGTCGGTGGTCGTGAACGCCCAGACGGGCGAAGAAATAAGTACCGGAGTGCACGAATACCGGCGATGGAAAACCGGCGCGTACTGTGTACCGGCCATTTCCCAGTTTCGACAGCATCCGCTCGACCACCTGGAAGGGCTGGAAAAAGCAACCCGGCAGGCCCTGGCTCCCCTGCCCGCGGCGGTCATCGGGCAAATAAGAGGGATTTCGGTGGATACCACCGGCTCCACCCCCGGTCCGGTGGATGAGACCGGAACGGCGTTGGCCCTGCGGCCGGAAATGGCCGATAATCCGCACGCCATGTTCATTCTCTGGAAAGATCATACCGCCAACGCCGAAGCCGAAGCGATCAACCAACTGGCCCACCACTGGGACGTGGACTACACCAAATACGTGGGTGGCATCTATTCATCGGAGTGGTTCTGGGCGAAAATCCTGCGAACCCTTCGCGTGGATGAGTCGGTGAGGTCCAAAGCCTTTTCCTGGATTGAACACTGCGATTGGGTATCGGCCGTCCTGACCGGCAACACCAATCCCCTGACCCTCAAGCGCAGCCGCTGCGCCGCCGGACACAAGGCGATGTGGCACGAAGAATTCGAAGGACTGCCTTCGGAAGAATTCCTGACGAAGCTGGATCCGTTGCTGGCGGGTTTGCGGGATCGGCTCTTCCGCCACACCCATCCCTCCGACGAGCCGATGGGAACCCTCTCGCCGGAATGGGCCGGGAAGTTGGGGTTGCCGGGTGGGGTAACCATCGGGGTGGGGGCGTTCGATGCCCACATGGGCGCCGTGGGTGCCGACATTCAGCCCTACGCCCTGGTAAAAGTAATCGGTACCTCCACCTGCGATATTCTCATGGCACCCACCGACGAGATCGGCCATTTGCTCATTCGGGGCATCTGCGGTCAGGTGGATGGCTCGGTGGTGCCGCACATGCTGGGGATGGAAGCGGGACAGTCGGCCTTCGGTGATCTCTACGCCTGGTTCGGGCGCCTCATTCTGGCACCCGTCGCCGAGTTGCTGGCCCGCCAGGGACAGGAAGCCCTCATTGAGCCACTGCAATCGGCGATGATTCCTTACCTGTCGGAAGCGGCGAGCAAACTCCCGGTCACGGTCGACGACGTGGTCGCCGTGGATTGGCTGAACGGCCGCCGTACGCCGGATGCCAACCATACCCTGAAAGGAGCCATCACCGAACTGAACCTGGGCAGCGAGGCCGTCAACGTGTTCAAAGCCCTCGTGGAAGCGACTGCTTTCGGCGCGCGCCGGATCAGTGAACGCTTCGAAGAAGAAGGCGTGAACATCCAGCGGGTGATTGCCATCGGGGGCGTGGCCCGGAAATCTTCCTTCGTAATGCAAACCCTGGCCGATGTCATGAACGTGCCCATCAAGGTTGCCGAGTCGGACCAGTGCTGCGCCCTGGGGGCTGCCGTTTGCGCCGCGGTAGCCGCCGGCATCCACCCCAGCGTAGCGGTGGCCCAACGGGCCATGGCCTCCGGCTTCGACGCTGAGTACCGTCCGCGTCCCCAGGTGGCGGAAGTGTACCAGGTGCTTTATCAGAAGTACCGGCGGCTAGGTGCGTTCGTGGAACAGTCAAACGGGAAACCATGAGCCCCTACCAAAGCCTCCGGGAAGAGGTATACGAAGCGAACCTGACCTTGCCGAAACGGGGCCTGGTGCTCTACACGTTCGGCAACGTCAGCGGGATCGACCGGCGGGCGGGCGTGGTGGCCATCAAGCCCAGTGGTGTCCCCTACGAGGACCTCCAACCCGCCGACATCGTGGTGGTGGACCTGGACAATCAGATCGTGGCGGGAAAGCTGAGGCCGTCTTCGGATACCCTGACGCACCTGTTGTTGTACGCCCATTTTCCGGCCGTCGGCGGCGTTTGTCATACCCATTCCACCTACGCAGTTGCCTGGTCACAGGCGATGCGGGCCATTCCCAACCTGGGTACCACCCACGCCGACCACCTGACCGCCGCCGTACCGTGCACGGAAGTAATGACCGATGAAATGATCCGGGGGAACTACGAACTGGCGACGGGTCATCAGATTCTCAACGTGTTCCGCGATCAGCAGCTTTCCTACCGGGAAGTCGAAATGGTGCTGGTTGCCTGCCACGGACCGTTTACCTGGGGAAAAAATCCGGCCAAAGCAGTCTACAATTCCGCGGTGCTGGAAGAACTGGCCCGGATGGCCCAGCTCACGCTGAGCATCAATCCGGCGGTTGCCCCCATCAAGCAAGCGCTGGTGGATAAACACTATTTCCGAAAACACGGCAGCAATGCCTATTACGGACAGGAAGGCTATTAACACTTCCCCCTCCTCTCGGGATTAAATAAATCAACCCTCCAAGGGTTCCAAATCCCTGGAGGGTTGATGCGCACGCACGCTACCAACTACCCAACCGGTTACGGTTTGGGTGCCGGTTGCTTGCCGTTGTCAAAGTACACCCAATCCAGGTTCAGGATGTCATTTGCGGCATTGCCGGGGTTGCGGAACACGAAATACAAATCGTGCGGTCCGTCCGGAGTAGTTACCGGGGCGGTTGCCACCTGCATCGCCGCTTCCGGGTTGGTCGTGCCAGCTTGCGGGATCTCGGCCGTACCGACCAGGGGTCCATCCGGGGCATCCGTTCGGATCTCGATGCGGCTGCCGGTCGTCGGGGCAACCGCCCGGAAACGGATGCGTTGGATGGCAGTCAGATCCACGTTTCTGAAGCCGATGTAGGAACCCTCCCGCGCGTTGCCCACGTACGAGAAATCCGTGCCGTCCACGTGCCGACGATCTACGTTCCGGTGCAGTTCATAGTCCTCGGCCTGCACCTTCGGGTGGCGCAGGACCAGGAGGCTGCTGCCGGTCAGGGTACCGGTAACCGGGTTGCCCTGGTCGGTGTAGCTGGCCCGGATTACGTAAGAACCCGTCGTGCGGGTGCTGACGTGCTCGGCCGTGGTCAGGTTGCCCCGCAACGGCAAAGCGATGTTCTGCTGGTCGCTCAGCGAAAGGATGTACCTGACCATCTCAGTCGCTTCCTCCCGGGTGTGCTGGGGGTGCGCCGCCATGACGTTCTTGCCCCAGTTGCCATTGCCCCCCTTCAGGATCTTGTCCGCCA
>JACMKY010000319.1 GCA_014379925.1 Cytophagales bacterium
CGATGGGAAACGTCCGGCTGGTGGAGTTCACCACTTGCCCTACGAAACTGACTTTGCCCTGCAACTGCTGTCCGGTGTCGGGAATGCGGATGGTCACCGCGTCGCCCTTCTTCACCGCCGCGATGTAGGAGTCGGCCACGTTGGCCAGGACCTTGATGCCCGATAAATTCACTACCCGGATCACGCCCACGCCCGGCATGGCACCTTCGCCCGGCTTGATCCGTACCTCGTCCACCACGCCGTTGATGGGCGAGGTGATCCGGGCTTGGGCGAGCTGGGAGTTGAGGGTCTGCAAGCGCCGCTCCTGGGCCTCCTTGCTGTTCTTGGCTTGCAAAAACTGCACTTCCGAGCCGATCTTCTGATCCCAGAGGTTCTTCTGCCTTTCGTAAATGGTGGTTAGCAGCGTCAGGCTGGTCTTGATCTCCTCCGCGTTCTGGCGCAGCACGGCATCATCGATCTCGGCCATCACCTGGCCGGCCTTCACCCGGTCGCCCTCGTTGACGTGCACCCGGGTGATGGTGCCGCCCGTCTTGGGGGTCACCAGGATGTTCTTGTCCGAATCCACCGTTCCTTGCACTTCGATGAAGTGGTTAAACGTCTGGGCGGTTACGGGGGCGGTCTTCACCGGCTTGATGCGGGCTTCGTTGGTTTTTTTGGGTGCCAGCACCGCCAGTTCCTCTTCCAACTGCTTGACTTTGTCAGTGACGTCTTTCTGCTCTTTTTTCAGTTTGGCCAGTTCCTGCTGCTTCTTCTCTACTTCGGAGCCTCCCGAGCAGGCCAACAGGAACGCCGCCAACAGTACGGACAGATAGTGGGTTTTCATAGGGTATGGAATGGTTGGGTGATTGAGCGGTTTGGTAACGGATGCGGAACAAGGGACACCTGAATCAATGGCCGGTGGTCGGTAGTCGATTGTTCGTGGTCCATGGTCGGTGGACCACGAAAATTGTTATTCAACAATCAACTTGCCCGTGGCTTTGTCGAGATCTACCTTGGCCACCAGGGTATCGTAGAGGGCAGCGTAGTAGTTGTTCTGGGCTTCTTTGTAGTCGGTTTCCGCGTTGACGACTTCGATGTTGGAGCCCACACCCTGCTGGTATTTGATTTTGGTAACCCGCACCACCTCCCGGGCCAGTTCGAGGTTTCGGCGTTGGGTCTTCAGCGCATCCACGCCGTTGGTCAGCGTGATGCGCGCCTGCTGGATTTGCAGGTCAATGTTGTTGGCCAGCAGTACCAGGCTCTGGTCCGTTTTCTGGGAAGTAAGCCGGGACTGCTGGATTTTGTACCGCTTCTGGAAGCCGTCGAAGATGGGGATGTGCAGGTTCAGACCCACGAAACTGTAGCTGAACCACCGTTGGTCGAACTGAGTAAGATTGCGGAACTCCGTGGCGGCCGGGTTGTAGCCGTAGGTGGCCGAAGCCGTCAGTCGGGGCAGGTAGCCGGCCCGGCCGTTGCGGATGTCCAGCAGGCCCAGTTCGCGTTGCGTTTGCAGAGTGGAATAATCAACCCGCTGGCTGTACTGAAACGGCTCCTCCGGCACCACCAGGTTTTCGATGCCCGGCTGGTCAAGTCGGTCGGTGAGGGCGATGGAGTCTTTCACGGGCAACCCCATCTGGAATTGAAGCAGGTATTTACTCAGTTCAACCAGCCGCCCGGTGCGTTGCTGGTCGACTTTGACGTTGTTGAATTGCACTTCAATCCGGTCGGCGTCGATTTTCTCCACGAACCCGTTCTGGAACTGCGCCCGGGTTTCGCGCAGGAGGGAGTCGAGCCGGTTCACGTTGGCACTCAACAGATTCAAACGCTCCTCATTGACCAACACCGAATAATACGCTTTGGTCACGGATTCGGCCACGTCGATCTTCGACTGGATGACGGCCTTGCGCGACAATTCCTGGTAAGTTTTGGCGGCCTTCAGCCCCACGAAATACGACCCGTCGAAGAGGATCTGGGAAGCGCTGGCGGCAATTAACCCGTTGTTCTTCAGCTGGAAAGGAAAGGCGAGGACGGACCCCGGGGGGGTATTGGGGTCGCCGAAGGGGGAGCCGGTACCGGTTTCCAGAATCACCTTCTGAATCTGGAGGTTGTGCGTCAGACTCGCGTCGACGTTGATCTGCGGCAGCCCCGTCGACCGGATCTCACCCACGCGGGCAGCGGCGCTGGTGATGTCGGTCTGGGCGTTCTTGATGGCCAGGTTGTTGGCCAGCGCGTAGTCGAGGGCTTGCCGCAGCGAATAAGAACCCGCGGGCGGGGTTGCGGGCGGCCGCCCGGTGCTGTCGGTGGTGGGTGCCGCGGTGGGCTGGGTTTGGGCCATTCCCCCGGGAGAGGCCAGCAGCAGGGCGAAGAGCACGCCGGCGGACAGTAACAGTAACGGTTTCGTATCCATACGGTGGTAGTCTGATAAGACGGATTTTAATTGTATCTTTTTCTCATTTTTTCGAAATCATCGACCAAGTTCAATCCCTTTTCCGTTACAATCCCCCGCAGAAAATGGGATAGGAATTCTTCCTGCACCTCAATGAAGTGAAACGTGTCGATGGGAAAAACCCCCCCATCGAACGCCAGCTGCACCTGTTCCAGCCGAAGCCGCGCCAGGATGTCGATCCGGATGCCGGGTCGGTACAAGCCTTCCGAAACGCCCCGTCGGAGGTTGTCGGTGATGCGGTCCAGGATGAATGCCCGTTTGTGGTGGAGGTAAATCTTCCAGGCTTGCGGGTGGTATTTCTGCAGGTCGAAGAGCAGGGAGGCGTGGATGCTGGCGAAATTGACCCGAATGTGTTCCGATACCCGGAGCAGCTCGTCAATGGCATTGGCCGAGGCCGCAAACACCTCGCACATGTTTTCCTGGTCGCGGTCCATCCAGTGTTTGGTCCACAGGTACACAATTTCGTCCTTGTCGCGGTAGCACTGGTAGATGGTTTTCTTTGAGATACCCAAGTGCTTGGCTATCTCGTCCATGGTGATGCTTTTCACCCCGTATTTCAGGAACAGGACCTCAGAAGCCTCCAAAATCCGATCTTTTATCTCCACCTCGCCAGAACCATTGGTTATTTTCTCGTGGTTGCAAAACTATGGAAACTTTAAACAGTCTAAAAGTTTTTTGCGTATTATTTTATTGTTACCCGCTTATTGCTACCTTGTTGTTTGGTCGAGGAGAAGAAGCCGACTTTCGCCGGGATTATGCGTGTAACCGTCCGTTTATTTCCACCTCTACTTTCCTCTAACGTAGACAGCGAAAACGATAACTCTCTTGACGATGAAAACGCCCGCAATTGTCCGACGATATGGAAGAATACGAACCTTTGCTGCAGGCCCAGATCGCCCAGTACCTCGGCAGCGAATTTGAACCCGTAGGTCCGCTGAAATCCCTGCTGGATGCCGTCAACCGGACCTACCGGCCGCTTCTCCCGCGCGGTGCCTCAAAAAGCGCCCCGGAAAGCCCCCCGACGGATCTGCCCAAGCACTCCCCGACGCGTTTGTTGTGGAGTCTATTCTCCCCGAAACTTAAAACGCCGGATCCGAATGAGCTCGTCCAAAATGAAGAGCGGTTCGCTGCCTGGTTCGAGGCCACTTTTGAAGGGATCGTTTTTCACGACCACGGAATCATTTTGGATGTCAACCCCGCCGCCCTCCAAATGCTGGGGTACCGCAAGGAGGAAGTGCTCGGCACCAGTGCCTTCAACCGGGTAGCGGGAAATCACCGGAGAAAAGTGATGGCGAGCCTACAAAACAAGTCCAACGAATTTTACAAAGTGGACCTGATCCGCAAGGACGGCACGCTGATCCACGCCGAAATCCGGGGCAAGGATCACTTTTACCGGGGTAAATCCGTCCGGATGGTCTCCTTGCGGGACGGGACGCGCCCGGACCAACCCCTGGTGCGGGAGGAAACCAACCCCTGGCAGGGTCATACCCGCCCCGTGCGCGTCGGCAAGACCAGTATCCACGGCGAAAAATCCGAGAAAAGCCTGCTGCTGGGCTACTCCCTTGGCGTGGAATTCGCCAACGACCTCATCTACCAGTGCGATCCCTACGGGCACTGCACGTACGTCAACCCCGCTGGCGCCCGCGTGCTGGGGTACGAAGGAGATGAACTGCTGGGCAAGCACTTTTCCGAAGTGGTGAACGTCGACTACTGCGAAATGGTCACGGTTTTCTACCGCAACCAATTCACCTCCCGCACCCGGGATACGTACCTGGAATTCGTGTTCGATACCAAAACGGGCGGGCAGGTGTGGGTGGGCCAGAACGTACACGCGCTCCTGGACGGTCCGCGCATTGCGGGCTTTCAGGCCGTCGCCCGCGACATTACGGAACGCAAGCGGGCGGGAAGCGAACTAGTGGGAGCCAATCAACTCGCCGAGGAATTCGTGCGGGCCAACGACCAGTTCTTGTCGGTGATGAGCCACGAACCCGGCACTCCGCTCAACGCCGTGATCGAAAAGAACCGGGTGCGGGAACTGGACGAACGCCTCCCCGCCGTGAAGATTTCGGCCAATAACCTGGTGCGGTTGATCGACCACGTCCCGGACTGCCCCAAGACCGAACCGGGGGTTGCTTTTGAGCGCATCCCGTTCGACCTGGACGGCATCTTCCGGGGCGTTTCCCAGGGCTTCGGCTTCGCCGCCGCCCAGAAAGACATCAAACTCCTGTTCACCACCCAGGCCGGAATGCCCGACGTGCTGGTGGGCGACCCCGTCCGTTTGCAACAGATACTCACCAATTTGGTGGGCAACGCGGTGGAGTTCACCGAACAGGGCCACGTGGAAATGAGTGCCGAGACGGTGGGGGAAACCGCCCGTACGGTCACGGTCCGGTTCGACGTTACCGACACCGGCATCCCGGCCGAACAGGTGCCGGCCATCTTCGAACGGTTCACGCCGGTTAATGCCCACCTCGCCCGCCAGTACGGCGGCACCGGACGGGGAATTTCCACCACCCGGCAGCTGATTGAGTTGCAAGGCGGGGAAATCCGGGTAAACAGCCAACTGGGCGTAGGCAGCACCTTTGCCTTTTCGCTTACCTTCGGCAAAACCGAGGAGAATACCCTGCCTAAGCGAGCGGTACTCCCCAAAAACGGTCAGGCGCGCCGCGGGAAGGTGTTGCTGGTGGAGGATAACCGGATGAACCGGTTGCTGATCAACGCGTTTCTCTGCCAATGGAACATCGCCGCCGACGTAGCTTCCGATGGATACGAAGCACTGGAAAAACTGAGAACCACCTCCTACGAACTGGTACTGATGGATTTGCAGATGCCCGGGATGGACGGTTTTGAAACCACCCGCCGGCTGCGTCAACTGGATGGTCCGACCCGAAGGGACGTGCCGGTGTTGGCCATCACCGCCACCGTGTTCGCGGATGCGAAAACGAAGGTGTCGGAAGCGGGGATGAATGACCTCATCGTCAAACCTTTCGACCCGCAGAAACTGCGCGATCAGTTATTCCGGTACTTGCCCGCGCAGCCCGGAAAGAGCCGCCCGGCGGAGGCACCCCCGATTTCCGCCGCCGCACCGTCCTCTCCTGACCGCTATACCAACCTCGACTACCTGGGGAGCATTTCCATCCACGATGCCCACTTCCTGGAACGGATCATCCGGGTGTTTTTGCATCAGACGCCCGAATTCGTCGAACGGGCACGCGAGGCTTGTCGGCACCGGGATTGGAAAACGCTCTACGCGATCATCCACAAGATGAAGGCCACTACGGCCACGGTAGGCATCGCCCGCCTGACGCCGGTCTTCGAGCAGATGGAGTCGGCGCTGTTGTCGGGGGGCGTGCCCGGCACCCCCTCCCGTCAAAATCTGCCCCCGACAGTGCCCCCGGCAGAATTCCCAACGCTTTCGGGCGACCAGATCGCGGCCCTGGTCGATCAGGTGGCGGAAGTTTGCGAAAGGGCGTACCAGGAATTGGAAGAACACCTCGCCTTGATGGCGGAATAAATCCGCGTGCCGAAACCGACTCCTTGGGAAGCAATGAATCACAGTCCGGCTTTCGCCGCGCGCGGGGAGGAAGGCGGCACCTGCGTGAGGCTGGGTTCCTCCCGCCTGCACTACGCCCGTTTCGGGAACGGACGGCGGGTGCTGCTGGCCTTCCACGGGTTCGGTCAGCACGGG
Source organism: Cytophagales bacterium (assembly GCA_014379925.1). GTDB lineage: Bacteria > Bacteroidota > Bacteroidia > Cytophagales > ES-bin-26 > ES-bin-26. The sequence goes on from JACMKY010000319.1 coordinate 6,114, forward strand.
CGGCATTTCGAGGTTCTGGCCGGGGCGTTGGCGGCGGAATACGTCACCTACAGTTTCGACCTGTTTTACCACGGCCGGAGCGAGTGGGCCGATCCCGACCAAGTCCTGACCAAGGCGGACTGGGCGGCGTTGATGCGGGCGTTTTTCGAGCGGGAAAACGTGAATGCCTGCTCGGTGGTGGGATTCAGCCTCGGGGCGCGTCCGGCACTGGCCACCGCGGAGGCCTTTCCCGACCGGATCGAGGCAGTCTTCCTGCTGGCCCCCGACGGCATCACCCCCAACCCGTGGTACACGCTGGCCACCCGGTCCGGTTGGACGCAACGGCTGTTCCGGCAAGCGGTCTTCCATCCGGGCGTTTTTCGCCGGTTAACCCGCCTGGCGCAAACGCTGCGGCTGGTGCACCCGGGTTGGGTGCGCTTCGCCCATCGCCAGTTGGACACGCCCGAAAAGCGGTACCAACTCTACCACACCTGGCTGGGCTTCCGCCGGCTGCGGTTCGACGTGCCGACCCTGGCCGATCTGTTCAACGAACGGGGCATCCGCACCGAAATCTTTTTGGGCCGCCACGACCGGTTGCTAACCGAATCCCACGTCCGACCGCTGCTGCGCCGGTTGAAGCACGGCAAACTGACGCTTCTGCCGTGTGGCCACGGCGGGTTGCTGGCGGGCGTGGCCGCTCATTGGCGGACGCGGGGGATGGGTGAAATCTGGCCGTAATGGTCACTCATTCCCCC
>JACMKY010000320.1 GCA_014379925.1 Cytophagales bacterium
AACAGTACCGTAGGACGTTGAAAAGCAATGGCTTCTTCGACCGAGTAAAAAAACCGGAGTGGGCCCTCGGCAATCTCCTGCTGTCCGCACGCCACAAAGTGGGATTGCTCCACGACGTTCCAAGATAGGCTTTCCAGGTTGCTCAGGAAGCGGCGGTTTTGAAAGTAGGTGCTCCCCAACGAGCCCCCGAAGTCCAACACGTGAAGATGCCCCTTATTTTCAGCGGCCACCCCGAGCAGACAGGCCAGTAGCGGCCAGGAATACTGGATTTCACCGTAGATTACCGAGTCGCGCTCGTAGACGGCTTGGCCATTTTTCACCTTCAGCACGGCGGCTTTGACCGTTTCCAGGATGCTGGGCTTTTCATAGCCGTCCGCTTCCCGCATCGCGGCTTCCCAACTGGGGTAGTTCCCCGCCCACTTCAGTACGTTCCGGGGGCGGAACTTTCGGTAAATTTTTGTACCCAGCGGTGGGGTTATCTCCTTGAGCGCTTTTTTTATTGTGTCCTTCATTACCGGGCCGGATCGAGAATTCGTAGATTACTTGGTAAGCGCAATGTAATTCATTCGCAGCTCTTTAGAGGTCGTTTGAGGAGCGGCTTGGGTTAAAAGTTGTTTGCCGCTCGTGCCTTGGCTGGCAAATCCGTCTTCCTGGCTACGGCCGCGTTACTTTTTCGGTCCGTAGCCTCCGGCGGAATCGCCTGGACTGCCTCCGAAGTACCTTGCCTAAGCAACCCCGTCCAGGAATCCGTTGTTTTCATCCCGGTGGAGAACCGCCTCCAACAAGTAACCCAAACCAATGCTAAAACAATGATTTAGAACTTACTGGGCTGGGCTTCCGGGTACCCATCGCCGACTCGAAAGCCACCCGACTGGCCGCCAGCACGTGACCGTCACCCGGATTCTGCAGAAAAGTTACCACCTCCCACTGCGCCGGGTGAAAGCCCGGTGGCAGCGGCAACGTGGCGACGTGACGATTGGCATCGTCTACCCGAATCTTCTCCAATTTTCTGACCACTTGGACGTGGGACAGCTTTTTACCTTCGTTTTCTCCCCTCGCCACGGTGCTTTCCGCTCGTTTTTGAACAAAGGCGATTAGAAGGTCAACCGGCGTTCCCGCGGCACTGGCCCGGAAAAAGAGCTTTACCTGGTTCTTTTCTGCCAGGTTGCCGCTGACGGTCAGTTGCGCGGCGACCGGCTGGGCAAGGTGGCTTTCGACGGCCGAACGCAGCGCCTTGGCGTTCGAGCCGACGAACTCGACGCGTCCATTCACTACCGCTTGCGGCGTGTATACCCCCGGAAGCCGAAGCCAACCGGCGTATTGACGCTGGCGCTTCGAAAAAGCCGCGTCGCTGTAGGCGTCTTTCCAACCCAGGTGATTCCAATAATCAACGTGGTAGGTCAGCACGTAGACCGGCCGGCCTTTTACCTCGCCGTTGAGCTGGCTCACCAGCCGGTCCGCCGGCGGACAGCTCGAGCACCCTTCCGAGGTAAACAACTCCACCAAGGAAAATCCCGCTTCGGAAGCCGGACGGACCGCTGCTTCCGGAACGAAAGCCCCGTGAGTGAGGAAGAAGGCGACAATAACGCCGGTGTACCACCGCCGAATCGGATTGAACATTTCGCCTTTGTTTGGGGTAAATGGATGGTTACTGGCTGTTCAGGCTCCAGTCGTATTCGTAGAAGCCCACGGTATAATCGGCGGGGATGGCTTCCCGACGGTATTGGTTGATGTACGCCAACACGGTCTTCCCGCCGCCGGTGAAATCCTTCTTGTACCAATCGAAGATTTTAGACACTTCCGCTTTTTTCTGGTTTTTGTTCACCCGGATGAAGTACGGGTTGTTGAGCGCCAGTTTGGCCCGCTCGTCCAGTTGCGCATCCAGCGTGGCGGGTTGGAAAGCAAAACCGGCTAGCTTCGGACAGCCCTTGGCGGCGCAGGCCAGGGTGAAATGCACCCGGGCATCCCCGTAGGTTTTGATTAGTTTAGTGATTTCCAATGCATTCAGTGTCATTGATTCACCCGCTATCGGGTGCTTCACCTGGTCAAAAAAGCCGCTGGCATCCAGGGCCGACTTCAGGGGATAGAACCAAGCCACCTGGTAGATGACCGCCAGGTTGTAGGCATTGAGGTAGAATGCTTTTCGGGCGTTATCCGGCGCGTTGGCCAGGTTCATCCTGCCCACCTGGTCGTAAAGGGATTTTATTTTCTGGAAATCCTTTTTCACGTTGGCGTAATCCACCTTTCCGTCCCGCACGTGGGCCCGGAGGAAGGCGTCTGCTTCCTGGGTAAACTTTTCCAGGTTGGCTTGGGCAGCAGCGGCGAAGGCGGTAGCGCAAAGCAAGAAGCACAGGACAAAAAGCCGTATTTTCTTCATAATGGTTGAATTACCGTACTGCTGGGTAGGCGGGCCAACCCAGCTCACTTTTTGAGTTTCAGGAATACCCCAACTGAATACGTGGGGGCGGCCAGAATGTTTTTTCCCGCCGCCGCGAAAGCCGCCGCCGCCGTGACCCCGAATTTGTCCCGGACCGTGTAAGCCAACTCCGGGCCGTACGAAATGTATTCCACGTTGTTGGAGAACACGGAGTTGACCCGTTCGCCGGCACTGCCGTTGAAAAGTGATTGCACGGCGTACAAACGAACCAGCCCGGAAAACCGCTTCACGCTGGTTCCCACCTCCAGGCCGTAGTGAAATTCGTCCGAGAAGCTTCGGGTGCGGTTGTTGAACCCCACGACCGCCGCCGCGTAGCCCCCGGGAAAGGAAAGACCCGCCTCCACCTTCACCAGTTGGTTGAATTCGCCGTCGCCCGTGGTCAGGATCTTCGTGTCGCCCGCGTTCACCCGGCCAAACGGGATGCCCAACGTGAGGCTTGCACTGAGTACCAATGGTTTATTGCGGATGATGCCGAACTTCAGGCTCACGTCGGTATCACCGACGGAAGTGGCCGCGTCGCCGGGAACCGTAAATCCGCTCGGCCGGAAAGATTGCTTATTGACCACCAGGCGCGTAACGAAGGGAAAGTAAACGATCGCGGTCAGGCGGTCCGTAAGGCCGTATTCGCCGTACAGGCTGGTGGTGTACAAACTCGTCGTGGTGATGTCGGTAATCCCGCCGCCCGCGTTGTAATAGTTGCGCGCCCGCAGCAGCCGGGATTCCAGTTTGAAATATCCGTTGTGCCTCGGCTGGGTCCAGCCGCCCCCGGCCACCAGTTCCGAAGAGAGCGCCAGCAGCGGGGCCAGCAAATACCAGGGGTGATTTTTCATGGCGTTACTTCAGTTCGGCGGCCCCGAACACGATGTTGAAAGGCCGGCAGTGGATGATGACGTATTTGAACTGGGTCAGACTCACCGTAGTCGGTACCGAAAAGGTCATGGCACCGGAGGCCCGGTCGAGCTTAGTTACCTCGAAGCCGCCGGAAATGCTGTTCTGGTTGTTGCTCAGGTAAACGTAAACGGCGTTGGTGAAGGAGGTGGAAAAACCGTCGTTGAATTGAAGTTTCAGCGTCTGGTTGCTTTCTTGGGTCAGCGTGGCAATGCCTTCTACCGAATGGTTGTTGAGGCTCTGGAAGGCCCCGGTGCGGACATTTCCCCCCACCCTCACCTCGAAATCGGTGCTCTTCACCCCCCCCGACGCGGCGCTGATCAGGGCCAGTCCGCTCGCCACCCCGGTAGCCAATCCGTTGGCATCCACGGCCACCACCGACGGATTGGAACTTTGCCAGGTAAAAGGCTTGCCGGGCAGGTCCTGCCCATCCACGTTGCTGGCGTTGGCGACCATCACCAATTTCTCTCCCGCCGCTAGGGTATTCTTCGGTGCGCTCACGGTGACCCTGGCCACCTGGTTGCCGTCGCTGATTACGGTGAACAGGCTTGGCTTGCTGTCCAATCCGTTGGCAGAGGCCGTGATCGTCACCTGCCCGACGGCTTTGGCCGTGGCTTTTCCTTCTCCGTCGATGGCGACCACCTCGGGGTTGGTGCTTCGCCAACTGAAGGCCGCGGGGGTTTCCTTGCCTTCCCGGTTGAGGTACTTCGCGGTGAGAACAACCTGTTCATTCATCCGGGCGATGGTGGTTGGAGGCTGAATCACCACCGCGGAGAGGTTGTCGCTCACGAGGTCTTCGATCTTATCTTCTCCGATGCAGCCGCCCAATGCGCCCAGCAAAAGGAAAACTGCGCTAATCTTGGTCATAGGTTGGTTTTTTAACGGTGAAAACCGGACTGGTTGCTTATTCGTCCTGGTGCCAAACGAGTGCCATTGTACCGAAGTTGACCAAAACCGTTCACGCACCCACTGAAAGCCACAAAATACGCTGTCGAAGAAGCAGAAGAGGATAGTCTTGTCCGCAGAATTCCCGATATTTCGTAGCATTTCCGATATTTCGGAAATGCTGCGCCGGTCCACCTTCCACCGGCTGGTTCGGGCGCGGCTGAAAATGCGTTTTACGATTGGTACGGACGCTTTTTTGTTCCGGTTACTCCGTACCGGAGAAAGGAATGACTATTGAATACGACGCCTTGTTCCCAACGGAGAACCAAGCTGCGGAGCGCCCGTTGTACACCACTGGCTTTGCCTGACTCGGGTTCTGATTACGCAGCCAAAATCCCTAGCCGCCTTCAACTTTTCGAATTTGAAACCGCAGTATGACTGACGTTGGCCAATCCTTCGAAAAGACCCTCCGGCTCGCTCACTTCACGGTGGAAAACGCCTTGGAAGCCATTCTGCTCCTCGACCAGGACGGACGGGTACGCCAGGCCAACCAGGCAGCCGGTCGCCAGTTGGGCTATTCGGTAGCGGAGCTGACCCGTTTGTCCTTTTCCGACTTCAGTCCCGAGTACGACCGTGCCGCCTACGGCCGGCTGTGGCAGGAATTGCAGCGCACCAAAACCACGACGTTCGAATCCCGGCACGTGCGGAAAAACGAGTCTATTATGCGGGCGGAGGTGGGCCTGAATTTCGTGTCTTTCGAAGGGTCGGCCTACGCGTGTTGCTTCCTCCACGACACGACGGAGCGGAACGGAGTGGACGAAACCCTACGGCTGATTCTGAAGTCCACCGCCGGGGCCACGGGCACGGACTACTTTCACTCCCTCGCCCGCTGCATTGCTTCTACCCTTCAGGTGCAGTTCGTGATGGTGACCGAGTGCGTGAACGTGGAAAAGACGCGGGTGCGCACCCTGGCGTATACCCAAAACGACGCGTTGATGGAAAACGTCGAATACGAGCTGGAGGGCACCCCTTGCAGCATCGTGATGCAGGACCGGGACTTCTACTACCCGAACGACCTGGGCTTGAATTTTGCCCAGGGGCCGCCGGGGCTGGAGTCCTACCTGGGGGTTCCGATTCACGACGCGGCCGGGGAGGTGATTGGCCATATCTCCATCAGCGACCGCCGGCCCATGTTCAACCAACGGAAATACCTGAGCATCCTGCGCATATTTGCTGCCCGGTCGGGGGCCGAAATTGGCCGCAAGATTGCCGAGGAAAAGTTGCGACGGGCACACGAACAACTGGAAGCCACGGTGGTTGCCCGCACCCAGGAGTTGCGGCAAGCCAAGGAGGAAGCTGAAGCGGCCAACCGCGCTAAGAGTGAATTTCTGGCCAACATGAGCCACGAACTGCGCACTCCCCTCAATGGTATCCTGGGCCACACCCAGATTTTCAAGCGCGATCAGCTGCTCACCAACCAACAAATGAAGGGCATTGACGTCGTCCACACCTGCGCCGAGAACCTGCTGGGACTCATCAACGACATCCTGGACCTGTCCAAGATCGAAGCCCGCAAACTGGACGTGCACCGGGATGCCTTCCACCTGCCCGACCTGCTCCACCACGTGGGCCAGCTCATCCGCGTGCGGGCCGAGCAGAAGGGCCTGGTTTTCCTCTACCAGTCCCCCGACCCGATGCCCGCGGTGGTGGTGGGCGACGAGCGGAAGTTGCGCCAGGTGCTGCTCAATCTGTTGGGTAACGCCGTCAAGTTTACCGAAGGGGGCGGGGTAACTTTCCGCGTGGGCTACGAATCGGGCTCCGGCCAAAACCGGCTCCGGTTCGAAGTGGAAGACACGGGCATCGGCATTGCCAACGACCAACTGACGGCCATTTTCCTGCCCTTTCAACAAGTCCGGGATGCGGCCCGATTCGCGGAGGGGACCGGCCTGGGGCTAACCATCAGCCGCCAACTGGTCAACCTCATGGGCGGGGAACTGCGCGTGAAGAGTACCCTGGGCAAGGGAAGCACTTTCTGGGTTACGCTCGAATTACCGGAAACGAAGGCGCCCGACGCGGTTCGTTCGTCGGAGCGGCATACGGCGGACTTCTCTCCGGAGCGTACCGCCCGGAAATCAGTTCACCGGCGCCTTCCTTCCCGGCCCTCCCTGGAAAAACTGTACGCAACCGCGCTGATCGGCGACGTCCGGGGCATTCTCGACCAGCTCGCGGAAATTGAAGCGTCCGGCAAACGGTACCCGGCCTTCGGGAAGGAACTTCGCCGCCTGTCTAATGAATTCAACACCAAACAAATCCGGGAATATCTTCAATCCTGCCTGGCGGACCATGCGTAACCCATCGGAGCCCACTCCATCCAGCATCCTGATCGTCGACGACGTGCCCACCAACATCAGCGTGCTTTTCGAAACCCTGAGCCGCAGCGGTTATAAGGTACTGGTGGAGCGGGACGGCAAAAGCGCCATCGAACAAATTAAATTCGCCAAGCCCGACCTGGTGCTGCTGGACGTGATGATGCCCGGCATGGACGGCTTCGAGACTTGCCGACGCCTAAAACTCGATCCGGCTACGCGGGAGATTCCCGTCATCTTCATGACCGCCCTCTCCCAGACAATCGACAAGGTGAACGGCTTCAACATGGGCGCCGTGGACTACATCACCAAGCCGTTTCAACTCCAGGAAGTGCTCGCGCGCGTCGATACCCACCTGACCTTACAAAGGTTGCAGCGGGAACTCCGGGGAGCCAACCAACTTCTGGAACAACGGGTGGCCGAACGCACGGAGGCACTCTCGCGGGCACTCCGGGAAGTGGAACAACTCAAGAACCAACTGCAGGCCGAAAACCACTACCTGCGCGAAGAAATCAAGCTAACCAGCAACTTTGAGGAGATCGTCACGCAGAGCAAGCTTTTTCAAAAAGTGCTGAGAAAGGTTGAGCAAGTCGCCCCCACGCACACCTCGGTGTTGCTGCTCGGGGAGTCGGGCACGGGCAAGGAATTGCTGGCGCGGGCCGTCCACCACCTGAGCGGCCGCAAGAACCGGCCGCTGGTCAAGATCAACTGCGCGGCCCTGCCGGCCTCCTTGATCGAAAGCGAATTGTTCGGGCACGAGAAAGGAGCCTTCACCGGGGCCATCGCCCAGAAAATCGGTCGCTTCGAGCTGGCCGACGGGGGTACCCTCTTCCTGGACGAAATCGGCGAACTGCCCATCGAACTCCAGGCCAAATTGCTGCGGGTGCTGCAGGAGGGAGAACTGGAACGGGTGGGCAACCCGAAAACCATCAAGGTCAACGTTCGGGTGATTGCCGCTACCAACCGCGACCTGGAGAAGGAAATTGGCGAAGGGAAATTCCGGGAGGACCTGTACTACCGGCTGAACGTGTTTCCGATCGTCAGCCCCCCGTTGCGGGAGCGCAAGGAGGACATTCCCCTGTTGGCGCACCATTTTTGCGCCAAGCACGGCCCCGGGATGGGCAAAAAGATCGACGTGATTCCGCCGGACGTGCTTGAGGCGTTGGTGGCCTACAACTGGCCAGGCAACGTCCGCGAACTGGAAAACATCATCGAACGCTCCCTCATCGTTTCGCCGGGGCGGAAACTGGAACTGGGCGACTGGTCGCGCCGGGGGACGTTGGCCAAAAGGGTAAATCCGGTCACCCTGGAGGAATGCGAGCGCAACCACATCACGGCCATCCTGGAAACCACGCGCTGGAAAGTGAGTGGCGAGCACGGGGCAGCCAAGATCCTGGATGTGGTGCCGACCACGCTGGAATCGAAGATGAAGAAGCTCGGCATCAAGCGGAATCCGTAGACCCGTGGGTAGCTGCTGGCCGATGGCGGAAGCAAACAGCCACCGTGTTTTATCCGACAACGGATCGGGGCTCATTTGATGCGAGTCAGCTACTTGGTAAAAGCGGACTCTGATTCAACCGATTCAATCCCAGTTTTCCCGGCCTATTTAAATCAACCGACTGTTGAGCAGCCCCGCTTTTCTCCGAAAATGGGTTCGTAACATACTGTGCTATAAGGTCCCAACCACCGTTGGCTTTCGTCTGGTGCCATTTTTGCGGGATACCCGATTTTTACCAGTATTTTTGCCATTTTGCCAAGAACCTCCCTAGCCCACTCTGCTATGACTTCAACGTCTTTGATCGAGTCCGACTATGAAAGCAAAGCCATCCGAATTACCTGGAATCCGGAAGGAGAGTTCATTCAGGTGGAATGGAAGGGCTACGCCACCGACGTTGAGTACCTGGAAATCCTGGCCAAGCAACTGGCCCTCACCAAGCAGAAAAAGGCGAACCGAATTCTTTACGATTTGAGGAAGATGGGCATGGTCAGCGCCGACAACCAAAATTATACCAACGAGGTGTACTTTCCCCAAATGGCGCAGGCCGGCTCCAAACGGGCAGCCATTGTGGTTCCGGAGAGCATTTTTGGGGAAGCTTCGGTGAACAGCATCCTGGGCAAGAAAAACGAAGCGCTCTTCGAGGCTGAGCTGTTCAAAGATACCGACAGCGCCCGCCAGTGGCTTACCCGTACCGCCTGACCCGCCCGCCGACCAGAACCCATCCCAGCCGAACGGGCTTCCAGTTGATACCGATTGGAATTGAAAATGAGGCAAGAAGCAGGAGGTGAGAGGTGGGAATTCGATGATCAGATCCCTGCTTCGCACTTCCCGCTGCTTGCCTCATTTTGATTCGGCACGAGCATTTTCCGACGAACCGCGGGTGAAATCACAACCGGCCGCTCGCGGTTCGTTGTCTACCTACGCTACTTCCTCGGAAACGGTCAGGTGTTGTTCCTGCTTGCGGTACCATTGCTCAAACATCGCTTCGAACTTGTCGAACATGCCGTCGATGATGGAGAGGGCCAGCTGCTTCTCGGCGGGGTTCATGTGTGCTTCGGCTTCGATTGCTTGCTTTCCCCCGTCCAGCCAGCTGCCGTTGGAGTGGCCGCTTTCCGCGTCGTAGTGCACCCGGCCAAAGAACGTCCATTCTTCGTACTTATCCAACTGGTTGACCAGCACCGTCATGTGTTCCACATAAACCGAGAAAACCGCTTCGATTACTTCCAGGATCACCATTCGGTGGGCCGACGTGGGAGCCAGCTTGGAGTAGTGGATCGTTTGGTAAACGACGTCCCGGATGGGGTAATTCTCGTCGCTCCACAGTTCGGAAAACAGCTTGAAGTTGGGTTGGCGGAGGTAGTTGTTCCTTACCTGGATCACGTCCAGGTCGCGCAGAAACCACTTCCAGTGACCATTGTCCTCCTTGCAGTGCTCGTTGACGTGTTGTTGCATCTCGTCGGTAGTGTCCTCCTGCTGGAGGCCGTGCAAGATGTCTTTGAAGCCCATAATGAAAAACAGCATATCCGGTACGTAAGCCAACCGGGCGCCGACGTCCGCCGAAGTATCGGACAAAAGCTGAATAAACGCGGTTTTTTCGAGCTTGGCTCTTCGTTCCCGCACGGTGTGAAATAATGCCTGCATACAGTTAAAAGGGGGGTTAGTGGACAGTGGATGACAACGGGAGCAAAGCTACTGGCGTCCCTGCTCCCGTTCAAGGGACAATTCGTACGAAAAACTGACATCGGATAAACGGGCACGAAAAGGGCTTTTTGTCCCACTGCCGTAAAATCTGCCGCTTTTGGGGGGACAGTTTTGGGCATTTTTTGACACGCCGTGCCATTTCAGTAATTAAATTGTTTTCTTCACTGTTCCTGGTCTAGTCCTCTCATAAGACAAGAAGACTTTGCGAACCGTCCTCGCCCTCCGAAGCCAGGCTTTTGATTTCCCTTACAACCTCGGAAGGACCCTTTTCTTATGCAGGACCTGAAAGAGCTGATTCAATTCCTCTACCAAGGCAATCCAGGAGTGTTTGCTGCTACTTTCTCGCTCAAGCCCAGCAAGGAGTTTGTTCTTTACCAGGGCGTTGCCGATGGCCTTTATCCCGACGACCGGAAGGCGGCCCGCGACCTATACCGATCCGTCCCGGAGGACCCCCGCTACACCAAACTCAAAGCCCGCCTGGAGGATAAACTGCTGGACCACCTCCTCTGGGTTGACCTGGGGGGCGGAAAACTGATGGCTGACCGCGAACCCCTCGTTCGCTGCCAGGCCCAACTTGGCCAGGCTCGGATGCTGCGGGACCGGGGACGGATGGGCATCGCCGAGCACCTGCTGGCCCGGGCCCTGCGCACGGCCCGGGCCTACGAGTTCACCACCCTCGTCCTGGCCTGCCTGGAAATGTTGCTGGAGTTGTACGCCGAGCAAGGGGAGGCGGCCCGCTTCGACGCCTGCCGGCAGTTGTTGCTTCATTTCCGAAATATCCTGGTCGGGGAGCAAGAGGCCGGACTGCTCTATCAGCAGGCCCAGCTCCGGTTGGCCAATCCCGACGGGCCAGAGGAGTTGGTGGCGTTCCTGGCCGCCGCCACCCACCAACTCCAGGAGTTGTGGCGACAGACGCGCTCCTTCGACTGCTATGACCGCTTCTACCGGCTCTACCTGCGGCAGCTGGAGTTGGAGGAGGACTACCCGCAGATCCTCTCGCTGGTCTCCGCCTCGGATTGGTTGCTGGGGGAGTTAAAGGTGAACCCCAAACGCTTCGACCAACGCCACAACCGCTGCCAGTGGCTCTACGCCTGCCTGCGCACTGGTCAGGTAGCCGCCGGTCTGCAACTGGCCCAGACCAGCGGGTCGCTCTTTAATCCCGCCTCCCGGGAGTGGCTGGAATACCAAGAAAATTACCTGTGTCTGGTGCTGCACCAAGGAAATTATACGCAGGCCGAAGAAATGATCGGACAAGCCGAGCGACACCCCTCTTTTGCCGGCACCTCGTCCGGCGTCCGGCAGCGGTGGCGGCTCTACGGAGCCTACCTGCATTGGATGCACGCCGATACCAGGTTGCCCCTGCCGGACCCGCGACTCGGCCGGCATCCGGCACCTTTCAAAGGAACGCGGCGGCCAGCCGCCCAGTCTGGCGGGCGCGGCCGGCCGGGCGACCAGGTGGCCATCCTCATCCTGGAGTTCTGTCATCATCTAAAGGCCAATGAGCGGGACTGGCTACTCAAAAAACCGGAA
>JACMKY010000321.1 GCA_014379925.1 Cytophagales bacterium
CATCATGGGAGAACCCCAACTGCGGTAATTCTGCACGGCCCGGGGCAAGCGGCTCCGGTTGTCGATGTAAAAAGAAGTGCCTACCCCGTACGCATTCTGGTATTCGGGAAACTCGGTCAGGCGCTGGAACGTGGTGGTTGAGTTGAGGGACACTTTGAATTTTTCGGACCCTTTCTTGGTGGTGATGAGAATTACCCCGTTGGCGGCGCGGGAGCCGTACAGGGCCGAGGCGTTGGGTCCCTTCAGCACCTGCATGCTTTCAATGTCTTCGGGGTTGATGTCGGCGGCTTTGTTGCCGTAATCCAGGCTCCCGGCATCCCCGGTCGTGTTGTCGATGGGCAAGCCGTCCACGACAAACAAGGGCTGATTGTTACCCGTGATCGAATTGTTGCCCCGAATGACAATGCGGGCGGAGCCGGTGTTGAATCCGGGGGGCACGATTTGGACCCCGGCCACTTTGCCCGCCAGCGAACTGATAAAGTTCGGGCTTTTGGCTTCGTTCAGGGTCTGTATATCCACCCCCTGGCGACTGTAGCTCAGCGCCTTGGTTTCCCGCTTAATCCCCAGCGCCGTAATTACCACTTCCTCCAGGGCCTGCACGTCAGGCCGGAGTTGTACGGCAATGGTCGTTTGGTTGCCCACCGGGATTTCCTGGCTGACGTAGCCGACGAACGAAAAAACGAGTACACCACTTTGATCCAGGGTGGGCGTAGTAATCGCGTAATTGCCTTCCCCGTCCGTGGCTGTTCCGAGGGTGGTGCCCTTGACTACCACCGTGGCGCCCGGCAGCGGTTCACCCGTCTGGCCGTCGGTTACCTTTCCGGTAACGGTGCCTTGTGGTTGCGTAAGGGATGCATCGCCGGGGGTGATTTTACGGCCTGCCTGCGCTTCGATGCGGTTGGTGGCTCCTGAGAGGGGTACTTCTTCCGGTTTCCGCGGTGCGCGGGTAGCCAGCAACTCCGGCCCGTATCCTGGTTTGGCCCAAGCAAAAAGAGGCAGGATAACGGTGAGCAAAAAAAGAAACGTGGCTCGCTTCATCGGAATGATCCGATGCGTAGACCCGGAGTACTTTTTACGCATATTTTTGGTTCGTTTACGGTTCGGTAGACACAAATCGGGGATTATTCCATTAGGAAAACGGGTTCTACAAACGCAATTATTTAAAGGAATTGGACGGACCGGACCTACCTTCCACCTTGGATTCCGTCGCTGATGGTTTGATCGTCAGTAGGTCCAGTTACTGCCTTGACTAGTGAGAGCCGGTTTTGTGATTCACCCGATTTATTTACTTAACTTAAAATGATCGATCTTCTCATTTTTCTCATTGTATACCTCGTACAAAATTCGTTTTCCTTCAATGGTCATGATCGAGTAATTATACATTTTAGCCGCCGAAGTGAATACCATGGAAGGCATATCGCTGCCGCCTAATCCTTGGGGCGAACCCCCGGCCGTGCCATTGGTGATGTATACTGTACCAGCGGGTTTAGTGTAAAGGTGCGCATCAGTCATGGCAATTGGCTTATTGTTCCGGATGGCGCGGTGGCGTTCGTACACGTGCCGGTGTCCGGCCAGGGCCAGGTCCACGTTGTATTTGTCGAGCAATGGGGTTATGCGTTCCTGCCAGCCTTGCACGTGGCTCCAGCCAAACGAATAGAGTGGATGGTGCATGTAAATAATTATCCAGGCAGTGTTTTTATCCTGGCGGGCCTGGGCCAAATCTTTTTCCAGCCATTGGTACTCCGGCGAATCCGTTGCGTAGCGCCAGTTGGTCGCATTCGCTTCTTCCACCCCTTTGGCGTGACCCGAATTAATGGCCACAAAATGAGCGTTTCCGTAGTTGAAAGAGTAATCAGTGTCTTCTCCCGGCAGGTTGAATAAATCGTAAAAAACCGGGAAAGGTTTCTGAAAGCCCGGGTTAGCCAGCTTGTTGTCGACGTCGTGGTTTCCCGGCACTGGCATGAAAGGCGCTATCGCGTTGATGGGTTGCGTCGTTGCAAACAGCCTCAACCAGCTGGGTACCTGCGAACCCGTATTGACAATGTCACCCGTGTGAATGGTAAACTGGATCGGAAATTTGCGCATCAGCTTCACTACCGTATCCGTTTTTTCGAATTGGGTATTGAACTCATTGTCCTGCGTGTCGCCCCAAACCCCTACTACAAATTTGTCCTGGCTTCCCAAGACCGGAGCGGTTTTAAAGGAGTAAACCTGGCTCCAGCCGCCCGGGTCAGCACCACACTGGTAATAATAAGTGGTGTTGGGTTGCAGGTTATTCAAAGTAGCCGTGTAGACGTAGACGCTGGCATCAGTAGAATATTTCTCGCTGGCTGGCCGGACAAGGCTTAATTGCTGGTCGGTATTGTACTTCACGGCACCTTTATTCGGCGCATCCGCCGACCAGGTAATGGTCATGCTGGTTGAGGTTGATTCTCTTGCCGAGCCGTTCCAGCTCAGGTGTACGTTCCGTGGCTGGGCGGAGGCGGAATAGAACTGGCATAGTGCGACCAGAACGCATAGACTCATCGACTTTTTCATAATTCATTTTAGCAGCGTCACTTTCTAATTCATTAAGTATGCAGGATGGTTACCAGCCGGGGTTTTGGGGTGCCAGCTTAGGATTTACGTCGATTTCACTTTGCGGAATTGGCCACAGCATATATTGCTCATTGAAGGTGGCGCCGCTTCCATTCTTATAAGTAAAAGCGTCAACGAGGTTTCCGGTTTGTAGATTATACACCTTGCGGGTACGCTGAATGTCGAAGTAAGCTTTGTTTTCAAAAGCCAGTTCGTGATACCGCTCCCGCCAGATCGCTTCGCGAAAAGCCTCCTTGGTTAGGTCGGAAAGGGGCGGCAATTGCGCCCTGTTTCTGATTAGATTAACCGGCGCGTAAGCATTTTGCGTGGGCCCATTTACTTCGTTGGAAGCTTCCGCGTAGGTCAGCATCACCTCCGGCAGGCGGAGCAGGGTCCAGTTCTGGTCGGAATTCAAATCCCCGTTGGGCCCGGCGGCTTCGTCCAGCCAGAATTTGTACAGGGCGTAGGAACCGAATTCAACCATCCGGGTGGTAGAACCCTTGGCAAAATCTCTGGTAAAATAAAATTGTTTCTCTTGCGTCCGTTTGTCGTTGGGCTCGTAGGATCGGACGAATTCATCCGTCGGAATGACCGTTCCCAGGTCGCTGGTCAGTTTTGATATGCCCTTCGGGCTAATGAATTCGGTGATCCGGTTCGTCCTTACCCCCGCCAGGTACTGGACCTGAAAGATCAATTCACCCTGGTTTTTGTGCGCCCGGTTGTGCAGATAGGCGTAATTATCGAATAAAGTGTAGTAGCCACCGTCCAACACTTCTTTGGCCTTGGCCGCCGCCAGTTGGTAATAGGCCGCTCCTTTGTTGAGGGGGCTGCCGGCCATGGTCAGGTATACGCTGGCCAGCAAGGACTTTGCCGCTCCCAAGGAAGCTTTGCCGGTCCGGTCTACCCGGGGCAACCCGGAATTTTCGGCGGCGGTCAGGTCGCTGACGATGGATTCGTATACTTGTTCCACGGGCGTACGGCCCGGATAAAGGCCCGGGCTCGAAAAATCAATGGGTTCGGTAATTAAAGGAATGGCACCGTAGAGTCTCACCAGGTGATAATAGTAGAAAGCCCGCAAAAAATAAGCCTCCCCCAGCAGGCTTTGCCGGGTTGATTCATTCATGGTAATCCCGGGTATTCTTTTTATGGCCAGGTTGGCATTGGCGATTCCATTGTAAAACCCTACCCACACGATTCTGTAAACCGGTTCATTGGAAGCGTTGGTGTGGTTAATTGATCCCTCCTTGTATTGCGATCCGCCGGGAAGCAGGTGCCCAACCGGCATTTCCAGCAACGACCACACGGCATCACCCCGAAATTCGATCTCCTGGTTAAAGGTTTGCAACATCGGATAGATGCCGGTTACGGCCGCCTGGGCTTGCGCGGCCGTGGTGAAATAATTTTCCTGCGTAATGCCGGACAGATTTTCCTCGGCAAGAAATTCTTTTTCGCAACCCGTTCCCCCCAGCGTGAGCAACGAAAGAAGAAACAGTGGTTTTATTGGTTTTTTATGAATTTTCATAATTGGGTAAAGGCTTTGGTTAAAAGTTTACGTTGGCACCGAACATCAAAGTTCTCGGTTTGGGATAGTCGGCGTAGTTAACGCCCTGGGAAAAGGCGGCTTGTTCATAATTGGTTACTTCCGGATCGTAGCCGTAGTAGTCAGTCAGTAAGAAGAAATTCTGGACCGAGGCGAAAATCCTTACGTTATTCACCCCGTACTTTGTACTCACTGCTTTTGGTACCGTGAAGCCCAGCGCGAGGTTTTTACCCCGGATGAATGATCCATCGGATACCTTGCGGGTATCCATGAAATAACTGTAACCGACCGGCCGCACTTGTTCGAGGATGGCATCCTGGTTGTCCGGGGTCCAGGAACCCAGCACGGTAGCGTAATTGTTGGCAATGCCAAAACGGCCTTCACCGGAATTCCGGATGTTGCTGAACACGTCATTTCCCCGGGAATACTGAAGTTCAACGAGCAGGTCAAAGTTTTTGTACCGGATGGTGTTGGCCAGCGTACCGTAGAAATCCGGAATGCCTTTTCCCATGATCGCCCGGTCATTGGCGTTGATCAGGCCATCGCTGTTCAAATCCGAAATTCGCACGTCACCGGGTTTTTTGCCGTAAATCGCCGCCCGCTCCGCCTCTTCGGTACGCCAGATGCCCTCGCGGAGGTAGCCGTAAAATGAACCAACCGACTGACCAACCCGGAGCAACTGAAGATCCTTGAACCCGTAAATGATGTCCTCGTTGTTTACGCCCAGGGCCGTGACCCGGTTTTTTAACGACGAGAAATTGAAATTGGTAGACCACGAAAAATTACCGTTTTCAACGTTGATCGTATTCAATGATATTTCGAACCCGCGGTTTTCCATATTACCGATGTTTCTGGTCGATATGACGTATCCACTGGTCGCCGGCACGGGTGCATCCAGCAATAAATCACTGGTTTTCTTGAGATAGACGTCGGCGTCTACGTTAATCCGGTTGTTGAACAAACCTATTTCCAGACCTACGTCGTACTGGGCCGTTTTTTCCCATTTCAGCTCCGGGTTGGCCAGGGTACCAATGGTTGAACCGGACGCCCGGATGCCCCCGAAAATGTAGGAGTTCGTACTTAAGTTGGCACTCGACCGGTAGGAACCGATTTCAGAATTGCCGGTCAGTCCGTAACTTGCCCTTAGTTTTAAGTTTGAAACGATTCCGTTGTTAATTAAAAAGTCTTCCTGGGATATTCGCCAGGCGACGGCGGCGGACGGAAAAAAGGCAAATTTGTTGTTCTTACCAAACCGCGAAGAACCATCGAAGCGACCGGTTGCCGTCAGCAAATATTTGTCCCTGAAATTGTAGTTTAACCGCCCGAAGTACGATTCCATTTGGTAAGAGTTCGTGGAAGAACTCGGGGCCAGGGGGGTAGAGCCGGCACCCAGGTTGTTGTAGGCGTAGTAATCATCCGGAGCCACGCTGGTGGAAGCCTGAAAGCTTAAATAATCAAAATTCTGTTTTTCAGTACCGATCAGCGCGTTTATTGCGTGGTCATCGTTGATTTTCTTAACGTAGTTGAACCGGTTTGACCACTGCCAGAACTTGGTTTCGTTGCTGGCAATGCCGGCGGAGTTCCGGCTCGATCCCCCTTGTAGCCTTGAACTCGTCGCGTTCGGATTGATGTTGTTGATCACGTTTACGCCCAGGGTAGAAGTAAATTCCAACCCTTCCGTCAGCTCGATCCTGGCGTAAGTATTGCCATTGAACGCGTTGGAATTGAACAGTATTTTATTTTCATAAATCTGGGCCAAAGGATTGTCTATCTTTTCCAGACCCGCGTAGTCACCCCCGTAACCGTAGGTTCCGTCGGCGTATTTGTAGGGAATGAAAGGAACCATCTCAATGATCTGGCGCAGTACATTGTAAGACCCGTTGCTGTCGTCCACCCCGCCCTGCTGGGTACGGGCGTAACTCAGGGTACCTCCCACGGTTAGCCCCTTCTTTATTTGCTGGTCAATGGCAGTGCGTACGTTGTATCTTTTCTGGAAGCTTTCTTTTACAATTCCGTTTTCACTCGCGTAGCCCAGATAGATGCCGTAATTGGTAAGGTTGTTCTTGCCGGTGTACGAGAGATTATGGCCCTGGCTGATGGCCGTTCTTAGCGACTCATTGCTCCAATCTACGTCATACAAGGGCCGGGGTATTCCGTCCTGATCCAGCGAAAAAAGTTCGCGGTTGCCCAGGGTGTTGCCAACGAGGTAACTCTTTCTTTTTTCTACCGGATTTTGGTATCGGCGGGCCGCAAAGCCGGCGGGATCGAATTTTTCGGCATTGTTGTACACCTCTTCTTCCAGCGACAACCATTCACTTGAATTGAGTACGTCCGCCTTTCGGTCCTCGGGCAGTTTACTGATACTGACGTAAGCATTGTAACTCAGCTGGTTGCCTTCCTGGCTCCCCCTTTTGGTGGTAACCATGATGACGCCATTGGAACCCCTCGTGCCGTAGATGGCCGTGGCGGAAGCATCTTTCAACACATCGATTGACGCGATGTCATTGGGATTGATCGCGCTGATGCCGTTGGTCCAGATAATCCCGTCCACCACGTAGAGCGGTGCGTTGGATGCATTCAGCGAACTGAACCCCCGGATGGCGATCGCGGTTCTTCCGCCGGGACGGCCCGAGTTGGTGGACACGTTCACGCCGGCAATTCTTCCGGCCAGCGATTGCTCGGCGTTGATGGCCGGGCGATCCATCAACTGACTGCCTTTGATGCTGCCCACCGAACCCGTCAGGTCCGACTTTTTCTGGGTACCGTAACCAACTACGACTACTTCCTTGAGCTGATTAATGTCTTCCTGAAGCGCAACGTCGAGCACTGCCTGGTTTCCCACGGGTACTTCCTGGGTGAGGTAGCCGATGGCGGAGAAGACCAGGGTAGCGTTCGCGTCCGGCACCGACAGGGAGTAGTTGCCTTTGAAGTCCGTGGCGGTGCCGGTGAGCGTGCCTTTCACCAGTACGTTCACGCCCGGTATGCCTTCGCTCTTTTCGTCGCTCACCCGCCCCGTGACCGGAACGGGGGGGGTAGCGCGGTTGGTTTCCAGGGAAACCTTGTCCGCTTGCCGGCTCACCCCGATCAGGTTGTTGACCTGCTTGAAAGACACGCCGGTGCGTTGCGATAGCTGCTGCAAGACCTGCCCCAGGTCTCCCTTTTTTACCCGGAGGTCTATCTTCTCCCCGTCCCGGATGACCTCCTCCCCGTAGCTAAAGGTAACGCCCGCCTGGGCTTCGATGCGGGAGAAGACTTCCCGGAGGCTGGCTTTGGTGAGGTGAAGCGTTATCCGGCTGCCCGGTTGGTCAGCCGTTGGCTGTCCCTTGCCGGGGCTGGCTAGTAGCATTCCGCAAAGCCAGGCCTGCAAGGCGAAGGTGGGTAAGGTTCGTTTCATAATTTGTTGGAGAATTGAGAATATTTGTTGGAGAATTGGAAATCGAGCGGTTAAGGAGTTTTGCATAGATTTAAGCAGTATTTATTTACATTTAATTGAAAGTCAGGCGATTGTTATTTGATCGGTTGCGGGCCGACAACGGAGGAACTGACGCGTGGAACAGACCGGGGTACGTTGGCGCGGATTACGTTTTTCCTTTTTCAGGGATGGTGGCAATAATTTTGGTTATGAATGGGGTTTAAGCAGGCTTTGAATCAGTTGGGTAACCGCCCTTCCTATTGACAGCCTTTGCCACGGAGGATTACCAGGCGGTCGGTTTTGAACTCGTAGGTGATCTGGCTGGTGAATCCGAGGATGGTAAGTACCTCTTCAAGGGGCTGCAACCGGTACTTTCCCGTCAGGCGACAATTTTTCAGGGCCGGGTTGGCCAGCTCAATCCGCACCCCGTACCACCTTTCCAACCGGCGGGCAATCTCTTCCAGCCGTTCGTTCTGAAAAGCCAGGACATTGTCCCGCCAAGCCAACGTTGTCCCCCAATCCACGGCTCCTTTTTGGAGGGTATTCCGCGGCGCGTCCAGCACGGCCTGCTGGTTGGCCGTCAGCAACACCCGGTCCACCGGGCGGGCGTCAACGCCCGCATTTTGCAGTGCCACCCGTACTTTTCCGGTAGCCACCGCTACGCGTGAACCTGGCTGGTCGGGATAGGCGCTCACGTTGAAGGAAGTACCCAGCACGGTGGTGACCAATTTGCCTGCCCGCACGGTAAAAGGCCGTTGCGGATGGGGGGTCACCTCGAAGAAAGCTTCTCCGGTCAGGCTCACCTCCCGCCGGTGGTCGAAGGACGCGGGGTAACGGACGCGGCTACCGGCATTGAGGTGCACCCGCGAGGAATCGGGCAGCACCACTGTCAACCGCTGTCCGGCACCGGTAAGGTGCTCAACGTACGTTGCCGGTGCCGAAAACCAGCCGTAGCGTTCTGCCGCCAGCCAGCCCAGCCCGCCGAGTGCCAACCCCAGCAGCACGCTGGCGGCTACTTGCCATGGCCAGCGGCTGAGCGCGGTGGTACGGTCTTGGGAACCCGGCCGCCGCGAACGGCCCCCCCGCGCTTTGATCAGCTCCAGTTCCCGTTGCCGCCGGGTTGCCTTCTCCTGCTCCGGCACGGAGCCAGCGTCCAACGGACGATCGTCAAAGGAATCGTACCACCGGTCGAAGAGTTTCTTGCCCGTCACGGAATCCTTTCCGGATAAGTATGCCCGCAAGGTTTTCCTGTCCTTTCTTTTCAAGTCGATGAATGGATGCTACAATGCGTTCCTGGCGGGAGGATTTTCCGATGCCTGGCAAGGATAGGTCGTTTGAGCAGGGCCGGTGGGTGGGCGACGGGAGAAATTTATTTTCAATTGGCCCAAACCGCTACCGGAGATGCCCGAGCAGGGAAATCAGGATGGGTAATAGTGGCGCAAGGAAGTGTTTGAGGTTGGTGCGCAGCGTCCGGAGGGCAAAGGCGAGGTGGTACTTGACGGTGTTGGGCGATACGTCCAGTTGCCGGGCAATTTCCTTCACGGAGCGGTATTCTTGCCGGCTCAACCGGAAGACCTGCCGGCACTTTTCGGGCAATCGACTGATCTCTTGCTGGATGCCGTCTTCCAATTCCCGGTAAGTAGTCTCCTGGTCGGCGGTAGGGCTCCCATCGGGCGGAGCTGACAGGATGGCTTGGACGAAACGGTCTTTCACCCGTTGGTTACGGAAGTAGTCCAGGACGGCGTACTTGAGGGCGGTGCCGAGATAGGCCGAGACGTGGCCGTTTATCAGAATGAAACGGCGCTTCTCCCAAAGGTCGGCCAGCGTGTCCTGCGTAAGCTCTTCGGCGACCTCCCTCGAACGGGTGCGGTTGAGGGCAATCGTGTACAGCTTATCCCGGTAACGGTCGTACAAATGGTCAAAGGCCTGATCGTTCCCTTCCCGCAGGATTTCCAGCAGCTGCTCGTCGGACAGTTTATGCAGAAGTATGGTCATGCAAAGGGCGCTCTCCAGCATTGTAACGGGAAAAGTACGCCTTATGACTCGAAGCAGGGATTATCGAAGTGTTAACAGATCATTAAATCATTGTCGGTAACAGCCAGGCGCCTACCCCCGCGGTCCGCTGGCGTAACCCAGTCCGGGGTCGGCCAGCCGATGCCGGGCGCGGGGCAGGAACCCCGCGCGCTCCAACGCTGGGGTCCGCCCAAGCCGGGTCAGGTTTCTGCCGGAGAAACCCCGCCGCGCACTTGCCCGTTGACAGGGCCGTAACCTCCTCCATCACCATGGCTACCGAAGGGGCTATAGACCCGAAAGAAAAAGTCTGGGCAGCGCACGAACTGCTGCAAATCGCGTACGGCGAGCAGGAAATCATTCCGCGCCGCAACCCGATGCACGAGTTGATTTCCACCATCCTTTCGCACCGCACCACCCACGCCAACGAAGAGCAAGCCTACCACCGGATGCTCGAACGGTTCGGCTCCTGGGAGGGCGTCCGCGACGCGCCCCTGCCCGACCTGATCGAGGCCATCGCCACCTCCAACTACCCCGAAGTGAAAGCCCCCTGGATTCAAAAGATCATCCGCGCCATCATCGACGAGCGGGGGGAGGCCGACATTGATTTCCTGCACGCAGTGCCCACCGAAGAAGCGATGACGTGGCTCATGAACCTGCCGGGCGTGGGTTTGAAAACGGCCACGCTGGTGCTGCTCTTCAACTTCAAGAAGCCCGTGCTGCCCGTCGACACCCACGTTCACCGCGTGATGCAGCGCACCGGCGGAATTGGCCCCAAAGTCAGCGCCGAACGGGCCCACGCGCTGCTGCTGGCCATGCTGCCCAAGGACGCCAAAGTGCTCTACAACTTCCACCGGCATTTCTACTGGCACGGGCAGCGCGTCTGCACCTGGAACAACCCCCGTTGCGAGGCCTGCGTGCTCAAAGACCTCTGTACTTACTACCAGCAAAACCGGAAGTAGCGGGCGGGTTGGAGACTTGGTTTTTAAAGCTGGTGCGGTCTTACGCCCCGGGTGCCCGCGTAACGTACTTCGAAAGCGAATACATCACGTTGTACCGGGCGCTTCTAACCAATGGACGCCCGACACCAGATTTCTGGCGAAGCATTGGTGCAACACCACCGCCCGCCCGAAGCCCTAACCTGCCGGACAATCGGCCATCGTTTCCAACCCCATACATTGATCCTACGCTTCGGGATAGGCCTACTTTTCTGAACCGTTTTTTACTTTATTCTTGTAATCGGACGTATCTTAGTCGCCTGATTACGGGTTTAATTGCTTCCAAAACGGAACGATGTCGGCTGCTCTGCTCAATATCACCGTGCACGACGGATCTCGTCAGTTTAGCGAGCTTCCCCAGACCGCATCTTGGTACGAATTGCGTGCGCACCTGAAAGAGTTGGATGGAGTGGAAATCACGGAATTTCTCACCGACCACGTGACAGAGGCTTGGATGGATTTCTCTTACCGTGGCAATCAGTTCTCGGTCAACAATCAGTTTGGGGATTACTGGTTTTTCGTGCAGGATCCTTCGTGCAGCGAAGAAGTGCTGTTGGCCGTTTTCAATCATTGTAAGTCGTTGTTGGGTAAGGGTGAGTAACCCAAGTGTCTTGCAATCAGCCATCCAGCGCGCCCAAGCAGTGGATTGCCGAGACGCTGTACCCGACCGTAATTCGGAGCGTTGCCGCCGCCGTGGAGCATTACCGCGATTTGAAAACTGGTGGAGCGAAGCTACTTGCGCGGGACGCCGTGAACCCGCTCCGGGCTTTGTGCGGTCGATCAGCAAAAAAGGAAGGGAGCTTGCCCTACCGGCGACCGGGCAAGGATAATTTAAATTGTCGTAATGCGAATTTCCAGGATCTCCGACTCGCCCCCGTCGCTGTCGGTCACGGCCACGGCCAACAGCGCGCCTCGGTTCCAGCCCCCGGCTACGGCGATGGATTCCACCTTGCCCGCGTAGGGACGACCGTCTTCCTCGATGAAAGCGCAAACCGGCGTCCGGCCGGGATCAGCCGCATCCAGCAAACCCACCAGGCTGCCCATCGCCGGGCCGTCGTTGATCTCGTCGGCGGTATCTTCCACCGAAGCGGTAAACAACAACGCGGACGTGCCGGGCAGGAACGTCGCGCCCGAGAACCCAGCCCGGAGGTTGCCGAGCGTGGGCAGCACGTACCGGTCTACCCGCGGCTCCGGCGGCGGGATGGTGGGCTGGCGGAGGCAAGCCAGGAAAGCGTTCAGGTCGTAGCGGATCACCGCGTTGTTGCCCGTCACGTTGCCCCGTTGCAGGAAACAGATACTTTCGATACATGGTTCTCTTCTGGTCAATGGCCAGTAGTCACTCTGAAAACTCAAGAACGAAGAAGTGAGAACGAAGAACGAAACGACTTTGACAGATTTTATCCAACTACCGTCAGTTATATCTTTAGTATATGCGGTATCGCCGATAGTGATAACGGCACTAGTTTCTTTACCGTCAGATATACTGACGAGTGA
>JACMKY010000322.1 GCA_014379925.1 Cytophagales bacterium
CGCACCCCGATCTGCGTCTGGCTGACGATGTAGTCCACCACCTGCTTAAGGTCGCCCGTTTCCCGGAAAACGGCCAGCTGGCGGTCGGCACCCGAGCCGTTTTGCAGGATCTGGTGGATGTAGTTGACCTCGTGGCGGCTGCCCAATTCATCCACCACGTCGTCGATGAAGTCGAGCAATTCGTGGATGAGCGAACGGGTATCCACTTCCTCCTGCTTACCGAAGTCGATGAGCTTGCTGTCGAGCCCGTAGCGCGCCGCCCGCCACTTGTTTTCGTTGATCAGGGCCCGTCGGTAGAGCCGGAAGTTGAGGTTGCTCTTCATCAGCTTGTAGATCTTGGCCACCAGGGCCTGCATCACCGCCGCCAGCGCAATGGTTTCGTCAATGCGCATGGGCACGTCGCAGATGCGGAACTCCACCGTGTCGAAGAAGGGATGCAGGCGGATATCCCACCAGATTTTCTTGCCGTTGTCGATGCAATTGGTCTTCACCAGCAGGTTAATGTAGCTATCGTATTCGGCGGCGCTGGAAAAGAAGTCGGGAATGCCAGTGCGGGGAAACTTGTCGAACACCTTGGTGCGGTACGATTTGAAGCCGGTGTTGCGGCCTTCCCAGAACGGGGAGTTGGTGGAAAGCGCAAAGACGTGGGGCAGAAAGTAGCGCACCGCGTTCATGATCTGCACGCCGATCTCGCGGCTTTCAATGCCCACGTGCACGTGCAAGCCGAAAATGAGGTTGCTGCGGGCGGCGTCCTGCAGTTCGTTAACGATCTCCACGTAACGCGGGTGCTCGGTGATGGGCTGGTCCTGCCAGAGCGAGAAGGGATGGGTGCCGGCGGCGGCGATTTGCAGGTTCTGCCGGTCGGCCAGTTCGATGATCATCTTCCGCAGGTAGGTCACTTCGCGGCGGGCGTCGTCGATGTTCTGGCAGATGTTGGTGCCCACCTCCACAACGGCCTGGTGCATCTCGGCCTTTACCTGTTCGTGGAGAAACACCTTCCCCCCCTCCACGATCTGCTGCATGTGCGACCGCAACTCCCGCGTCTCGGGATCGACGATCTGAAACTCCTCTTCAATTCCCAGGGTGAACATGGCAGTTATCAATTATCAATTATCAATGGTCATGGTGAGCGAAGCGGTCCGCCGCTGCGGTCGAACCATAATTATCGCCCATTGGTAAGCCCGACGCAATTGACGCTTCTTGCTTACCTGACTGGCTGGTTATTAATGCTTTGCACGGTATACAATTTACAACTCCTTATCGGTCACTGGTGATTGACCATTGATCAGGGATAATTGGTCATTGTTCATCGAAACCGCGTGGCGGATGAAATTTCCCCAGGTGAGGTTGTCCTGGCCGGGAATCTGGGCTTTGGCCCGGCGGATGGCCAGGTTGGCGGCGGCTTCCACGATCCATTCGAAGTTGTCCGGACCCACTGAGTTGACGTCGGCATCGGGGGCGGGGTTGCAGAAGTCGATGGCGTAGGGCACCCCGTCGCGCACGGCAAACTCCACGGTGTTGAAGTCGTAGCCGAGGGCCTGGTTGAGTTGCAGCACGTAGTGCTCGATGGTAGCGAGCAGTTCCCGGGCCACGGGCGGACCGTCGATCACGTAGCGCAGGTGATGCGGGTTGCGCGGCTCGTATTGCATGATGTGCACCTGCTGGCCGCCGAGGCAGTAGCAACGGAAGTAGTCATCGAAGACGATTTCCTCCTGCAGCATCATTACCAGGTCGCCGGTCTGGGCGTGCTTCTCGTAGAAGTCGGTGGCATTGTCGACCCGGTACACGTTTTTCCAGCCCCCGCCCGCGTGGGGTTTCATGTAGGCCGGAAAGCCAATGTAATCGAAGATGTTCCGCCAGTCGAGGGGCAGCGCCAGGTTGCGGAACGACTCGGCGGTGGTGTCGGGCGGGCGGTGTTTGGAGGGCAGCAGCGCCGTTTTGGGAACCGGCACGCCGATCTTGACGGCCAGGGCGTTGTTGAAAAACTTCTCGTCGGCGCTCCACCAGAAAGGATTATTGATGACGGCCGTTCCGGTGCTGGCGGCGTTTTTGAGGTAGGCCCGGTAGAAGGGAATGTCCTGCGAAATGCGGTCGATCATCACGGCGTAATCGGTGGGTTCGCCCTGCAATACCTTGTCGATCCGCACCGGCTCGGCAACGATGGGTTCCCCGTCCGCGTCTTTTTCATTCTTCTGGTTCACGCGCTCGATGAACGCCTGCGGGAAGGTATCTTCCCGGCCGAACAGGATGCCAACTTTTTTCATGGGTAGGTGGAGATGGATTAGGTTAAAGGTAAATCTGAACCGCGATTTCGCGGATGAAAAGAGATGGGAGCATTTGCACTTACTCGATCACGAACAATTCACAACATAACTGACAATTGATCATTGACCTACCCGCTAACCCAAAACAATTCCCATTCTTACGCGGCCTTTTTCTTTTTGGCGGCCACTACTCTTTCGTGGAGGTCTTCTATATTTTCCTTCAGAAGTTGCTGAAAATTCAGAAAAGCTTCACGGAAGGCAGCTTGCTCTTCAACCGACTGGGTTTCCAGCTGGGCCTTGGCCTTTTTTAAGTAGGCTTTCCTCTCCGCTTCCGTCGGTAAAGACAACAGATCGGCGAACTGTCTTCGCAGGGCCTCGTCGGGTACGAGTTGGATCAGTTTGGCCTCCATCCGGTTTGATTCCATAGCATCACCTGTTTGTCGTCCTGCAACAATCTACGAATTTCGTTCATTCGGTCGAGCACGTTGTTCTGGTATTCTTCCCGTTCAGTTTCATGCATTGCGAAATCTTCCCGGTAAAGCTGTTGAATTGTAAGCAGTTGTCGCAATGCCCCGTATTCCCACTCCAGTTCCACCCGGGTTCCGTCCGTTCCTCGTCCGTCATCCGGGCTACTGCGGTTTGATCTGCGAAAGATACGCCGGGAACATTTCGCGCCAGACGGGCCAGTCGTGGGGAGCGCCGGGGCGGATGTCGAGCCAGTGGGGAATGCCTTTGGCGTGAAGAATGCCGGAAAGCTGTTCGTTGTAGCGCCGGCAGAAGTCGTGTTCGCCCACCCCCAGCACGATGCCCATCTCGTAGAGGGCCGGGTGGTAGAGGTTGGCCACGAAATCCACCGGATTGTGGTAGTAGATGCTTTCGTCGTAGTAGCCGTTGAGTTGCATGCGGATGTCGAACGCCCCGCCCATGTTGAATACGTAGCCCACCAGGTCGGGGTAACGGAAGGCGAAGTTAGTGGCGTGGTAGGCACCGAAACTGCACCCGGCCGTGGCCACCTTGGACGAGCCCGTTTCGTGCCGCGCCCGACCCACCACTTCTTCCCGGATCAGTTGGTCGTAGCGCGCGTGGTTGCGGGCGCGGTCGGCCGGGTGGATGCTTTTGTTGTACCAGCTTTCGTGGTCGATGCTGTCGGGACAATAGATGCGGACCTTCCCCTGCTCAAGGAACCAACGCGCCGATTCGATGAGTTTGAAGTCCTTGTTTTGGTAGTATCTTCCCATGGAGGTGGGAAAAAGAATGACGGGATAGCCGGCGTGGCCGAAGACGAGCATCTCGATCTCCCGGCCCAACGACGGGGAGTGCCATTTGTGGTATTCTTCTTTCACAACACAGGATTTAGGATGATTGAAATAACAACGGTGAAAAACGGGTTGAGGCCAACCGTTTTTTGAGTTGCAAATTGTAAATAGTGCAAAGCATTACAAATCAACTGATCACGCAAGCCGGAAGGGTTAATGGTTTCGAGCTACGCATCCGATACAACATTCTTACAAAAAAAATCACTCCAGCATTTTAGAGGCTTCCAGAAACTCACGGAACCACCTGCGTGCATTTTTTCTAATGTATAAAAATGTTTTTCTTATTAGGTACGATTTGTATTGATAAAGCCGAAAATTTTTTACTCTTTCAGGTTAATCCGTTGGATTCGGATTTTATAGTAAATGAAATGCGATTATCACAAACGACCGTAGCTAGATTCGTCTCAAATAATTCGCTGTTCATTATTTTTTATTGAACCAAACCTGTAATGCATTCTCAAAACCATTTAAGAGAACGACCTCTAAATTACATTGCCCCTGAAATATTCTTTTACCATCAAGTTTAAAAAACGATGATGACAGAACGGGCAAAGAAGTATAAGCAGGCTTGGGATATTGATCATTTCTATTGGTGGCACCCGTTGCGTCACGTGCGCGCCGACGGGCAGCCAAACGCGCACCAAAGAACCACCCTTGGTTTCCTCACCGGGTGCCAGCATCCGCGCAGCCAACGACTTACGACTACTCATTGTTTGCGACCCGCCATCAGCGAAATCAATTCAATCACCTGAATCTGCGGTCAGACTTCCTTGTCGCGTTCGCGCAAGCGCTTGACGGGCAGGTAGCTAGCAATGGCCTTCTCCCGGTTGACGAATATCTCAAATACGTGTTCGAGGTGCAGCAGCATGAACAAGTCGAAGACATTGGCCGAGAGACTACAGAGCTTCATTTGTCCGTCCTGGCTCTTGACCATCCGCAACACCGAAAGCAACACGCCGATGCCCGAGCTGTCGATGAAATCTACGTCGGTCAGGTCCACTACCAGCTTGATGTTCGGTTCGGTGATCAACGCCCGGAATTCCGCCTTGATCCGGAACACCTTGGGGGCATCCAAGCTCCGGACGTCCTGGAAGGAGAGCACGGTTGACTTGTCGATTTTTTCGGAGTGTACCATCGCCTCAAAAGTAAGTATTATTCGAAGATAGGAGGAGAATGCCCCAAAAATACCCGTTGGCGGACTTAAATTTTCCACGACGGAGAAAAACCGACGATTCGTCGCTGGTTACCAACCGCAAAAAAGCCAACGGTGCCATCCGGGCGGCCACCGGATCGCTTGCCTCGTTTTACCGGACTTGCCCGTTACTCGATCTCGATGCGTTGAAAGCTCTTCAACACCCTGAATTGCAAGGTTTCGTTTTTCTTGTCCCAAACCAGGTCAGTCACCAAATCATCGTCCGCCTTGATTTTCTTGGGTACGTAGGGCAATCCGTAGAGCCGGATCAAGTAGCGGTCGTAGCGCGGCGTGAACAATCCTTCCGATTGCTGCGTGACGAATAGTTTGGTTTTGCTGCCTTCCAGATAGAATTTCTTTTCGGTGTAAATATCCTGTTCGTAGGCAAAAGTATCGCCGTGGTCTTCGTAGAGGAAGGAGTTGACTCCGTAGTCGGCGTAGTAGATACTGAGGATCAGTTCTTTGAGCTCAAATTGATTGGTATATTGCATGAGCGGATACTCGGGAATGACCGCGCCGGCGCGCACAAACAGCGGCAGGGTGTCGAGCGGGGCCGCCACCCAGTGTTCGTGGCCGCCTTCGAGCACTTCGTTCGTCCAGTAGTTGTACCAATTACCCCTGGGCAGGTACACCACCCGGCCCGCCGCCCGGGGTTCGATCACGGGGCACACCAGGATCTTATCGCCGAACGTAAACTCGTCCTGCCGGTAGGCATTGAGGGGCGTACCCTGTTCGAGCATCACCACCGGCCGTAAAATGGGAAACCCGTAGCGGCTGTTTTCCCAGAAAGCCGAATACAGGTAGGGCAGCAGGCGGTAACGCAGTTCGATGTATTTCTTGCAGATGGCCTCCACGACCGGCCCGAACGACCACGGTTCGCGCTCGGTGGTGTCGCCGGCCGAGTGGGTGCGCATCAACGGATGGAAGGCGGCCATCTGCAGCCAGCGGGTGTACAACTCGCCGTCGGGTTCGCTGGTGAAACCCCCGATGTCGGAGCCGACGAAAGAGATGCCCGACATGCTCAGGCGCTGGCACATGAGGTTGGCCAGTTGCAGGTGCTCCCAGGAGGCGATGTTGTCGCCCGTCCAGACCGACGAATAGCGCTGCACCCCCGCATACGCCGAACGGGTGATGGTGAAAGGGCGTTTGTTCTTGTTGAGCTTTTTCAGCCCCTCGTAGGTGGCGCGCACCATCTGCATCCCGTACACGTTGTGCGCCTTGCGGTGCGAACCCCGGTGGCCGTCGTAGTGGTGACGCACGTCGTCGGGAAAGGTACCCTTGCCGAACACGGCCGGCTCGTTCATGTCGTTCCACACCCCGGCCACGCCCAGATCCACGTAATCCTTGAACAAGTCTCCCCACCACTCGCGGGTCCTGGGGTTGGTAAAGTCGGGAAACTGGCACTTGCCGGGCCACACTGGGCCTTCCATGTAGTAGTCGTCGCCCCGGCGGCAGAAGTGACCCCCGCGTTTGCCTTCGGCAAACACCCAGTAGTCGTTGTCAACCTTGATGCCCGGATCGATGATGACCACCGTCTTGAACCCGTCGGCGGCCAGCTCGCCGATCATCCGCTTGGGATCGGGAAAGTAATCCTTGTTCCAGGTGAAGCACCGGTAGCCGTCCATGTAGTCGATGTCGAGGTGGATGGCGTCGCAGGGAATTTCCTTTTCGCGGAACGTACGCGCCACCTGCATCACCTTTTCCTCGGGGTAGTAGCTCCACCGGCACTGTTGATAACCCAACGCCCACAGCGGCGGCATCGGATGCGTGCCGGTGATCTGCGAATACCGCTTCACCACGTCCATCATGTGCGGACCGTGGATGTAGTAGTACTGCATTTCACCGCCGTCGGCCCAGAAGCTGACCATATTGCGGTTTTCGGAGCCGAAGTCGAAGTGCGAGCGGAAGGTATTGTCGAAAAACAGCCCGTAGGAAACGCCGTGGTGCAGGCCGGTGTAGAACGGAACGTTGCGGTAGATCGGGTCCTTGTACTTCTCGAACGCGTAGACGTCGGTGCTCCAGAGGGTATAGCGCTTGCCCAGCAGGTTGAGTTCGGTGGTCTTGTCGCCCAGGCCGTAGAAGTTCTCTTCCAGTTGTCGTTTCTTGCTGCAGTAGACGTAATAACCCCCGAACGCCTGATTTTCCTCCCAGTGGATGCCCACCCCGTCTTCGTTGACGATGAGCCCCTGGTGATCCGTGAACGTTACCCCGAATGTTTGCTTGTCGATGTAGCAGTGCACGGCGGCGGTGGAAATCACGTGGTGCGTAGGCGTTTCCTTGTGGTCCAACTGCTTGATGCGGAAATCGTACGGCTGGGTGGCGTACGAGAATTCGGCCAGGAAGGTACCGTGGGGGGCCAGTTTGATGCGGAGAATGGAATCGCTGAGAACCTTTACTTGCAAACAGGAAACGGTGTCGTAGAAGTAAAACAGGTTTCCCTCGTAGTGGTGTTTGACGATGTTTCCCAGGTATTGCTTGGTAATCACCGGTTTCGAATGGTCAATCATACGGTTGAGGTGCGCAACGGTGTTGGATGAAGTGAGTGGATGTGGGGGTTAAAGGGTCGAACGGTACGTTTGGGTGTCGAACCGACAACTGGTGTTTTTAGAACTCAACCGACCTGCGGAGAATCGACTCGCCAAAAAGGGTGTACCGACTCCACCAACCGGGGAAAGAAGGCCTTGAATTCCCCGTAATATGCTTCGTAATCGAGCCGCAGGGCCGTGGCCGCCGTTTCCATCCCCGACTCAAAGGACGTGCGCCGGGCCAGGCCTTGCAAGGCGCGTTCAATGCCTTCGACACGGGCGTAAGAAACCAACCAGTTTTGCTGGGTCATAATGTCCAACATTCGTTCCATACCGGCCGGCAAACGATCCTGATTACGTCGCAACGTCCGATAAGTTCGGTCGGCAAACACTTCGAGGGAAACGTCGGCGTAATCGGACCAGTGGGCGGCCAGGAAATGATCGTAGTACACGTCGGTGATCACGCCCGCGTACTTGCGGTAAGCCGGGCGCAGCCGCAATTTGCTCTGCCCCACGATGGGGTGGGTGTCGGTGAACGAATCGATGTGGCGGTGCAAACGGATGCCCCGCAGGATGCCTTCGCTGGTTTGGGTTGCCGACAGCCGGTTTTCGGGGCGGCCCTTCACGAAGTCGGCCATGAAATTGCCCAGCAGCACTTCTTCCTCCGGCCCCGACAAGTACAAGTGCGCTAGAAAATTCATCGATACGCAAGTTAATGCCATTTTGGGTGGAAAAAAATTCCCTTATTTGAAAATTTTCTATTCAGGCTGAACAATAAAGCACCGGAATGTACAAACCAAGCCCGGAATTAAATCTCCTTGCAGCCACCACTTTATTTGAATCGGGTGCTTATCGGTTAATGAAAAAATGTCAAAAAAAATCTTGTGTAAGTGAATAAAAAGGGTGCGTAGAACGACCATGCGGA
This sequence comes from Cytophagales bacterium, assembly GCA_014379925.1. Lineage (GTDB taxonomy): Bacteria > Bacteroidota > Bacteroidia > Cytophagales > ES-bin-26 > ES-bin-26. The sequence goes on from JACMKY010000322.1 coordinate 8,223, forward strand.
ACATTGTTTTATTGCCATCTTCTTATCTAAATCGTTTTAATCGTCGTCTTCGCGTTCATTCGCAACCGTCTCTTTTGTTTTCGCTTCGTTAATGGGTATTTTCTAAAAGTCACGCCCAGGTTTTCCGGCATCTTGTTTTATTGACTGCTTGACCACTGTCTTATACAGGGCGTAAATGTTGTGTTACTATTGCTTACTTTTTTCATCCCGCAATCCGTTGGGGTGGTAAACGCGTTCGGCCTCTTTCAATACCTGCGCTTTGTCGAGCGTCATCTTTTTGGTCCGCTGTTGCACGAACAGTTCCATCTGGTCGGCGTAGTGCGGACTGTCGGGGTGGTTGGAAGCCCCGTACGGACTGATCGTTTCGATTTCCGAACCATCCTTCGAAAAGCGCACCAGTTGAATGTACGATTCGCCCTGGTTGGCGCGCACCCTGCCCCCGCGGTACGGTCCGGTGGCCATCGCTGCCATCACGTCGGGCAGGCCCGCCACGGGGAGTTCGGTATCGCCCCGCACCAGTTTCTGATAATCGCCCAGGGCTACTTCCAGCGTGCCGAAATGCCGGATCAGGTAATCGCGGGCGTAACGCAGCGCCGCCACGCACACTTCCTTGTCGATTTTCCGGTTGACGTAGCTGCTTCCTCCCGCGGCCTCCACCTGGTCGGTTACGCGGGTGTAGGCCAGCAAAAAGACGAGCGCGTCGCGGTTGTCGGCGTCGCCCCGGCGGTTCCAGCGCTTGAGTTTCGCCAACGTGGTTTGCAGGTCGGGGTACTCGTCGGGACCCAGGTCGAAAACGGCGGTGATGTCGGTGGGATACGCCAGCCGGGCGGGCAGTTGCAAATCGTATTTAATTCCCTTGAAGTCGTCGTAGCTCAGCTTGCCGGCGCGGGTGATCAGCTCGGTGAAACGCCGGCTGCGGTTGTTGTCTTTGGTTTCGTAGCCCATGGTCGGGTCGAAATCGCGGGCGTGGAGGTTGTCGGCGGGCGCAGTGGCGTTGAAGGGGGTGTGGTTGGTGTTGAACAGGTAGCCACTCGCCGGATTGATCAGTTGCGGTAAATCACCAAACGGGTGGAATTCCCGCCAAACCGTTTGGGATGTGTTGCCGGGCAACGTACCCGCCCAGTCGTAGGCCGGGTTGCGGCGGGGCAGTTTGCCGTTGCTCACGTAGTAGATGGTGTCGTAGCGGTCGGCGTACACGATGTTGAAACCGGGAATGGCCAGCATTTGGAGTGCTCGCCGGAATTCCGAGAAGGTGCGCGCCTTGTTCATCCGGTACCACTGCTCCACGCCCCGGATGTCGCGGTTAGCGGCCAGCGAGACGGCAAACGTACCCTTTTCCGTCCGCACGGTGGCCCCGTAGCGGCTCCAGTACGCCTTGCGCTTCACGCCGATCCGGATGCCCGCCCCTACCTTCACTTTCAGCTTCACGTCTTTCTCTTCCAGGTCCAGCCATTGCCCGTCGAAACGGTACTGCTTCGGGTTGGCCGGGTTGGTTTCCAGTTGGTAGACGTCGATTTTGTCCTGGTAGTTGATGGTGTGCGCCCAGCCCAGGTAGGGGTTGCACCCGTGGTTGATCACCGGCGAACCGGGAAACAACCCGCCCAGGATGTTCCACCCTTCCTCGCTGGCCAGGTGGGCTTCGTACCAGGCCACCGGCCCCTCCAGGGGTTGGTGCGAATTGATGGCGAGGTAGGTTTTGCCGTCGGTGGTTCGGGACGAATGGATGGCGATTGCGTTCGAACCGCCCGTCGCCGGCAGGGCCGTCCGGACTTTTCCGGCGAAAAGATTCGACAAGACCTGATCTACGCCCGAAATCACGGCCAGCGACAGCACTTGCGTGGTCACGTGGTCGAGGGTGGTCACGGGAAAGGCGTCCCGAACCAATACGTCGCCGGGGTGTTTGGCGGCGTAGTCGTTGAGTCCCTGCGCGTAGCCTTCGAGCAGCGCCTTGAATTC
>JACMKY010000035.1 GCA_014379925.1 Cytophagales bacterium
AAACGCTTTCCCATCCCCGGCGGACCGCCCCGATCAACTGGCCAACTGGAAACCACTCGTTCGTCGCGGGCGTTCCGCGCTTTGCCACCGCAGACGTGAATGTCGTTGAACATTGATCCGGCCGTCGGCAACGCAGCGGCCTGGCACGGCGGTAACCCCGCCGTGCCGAACTGGCGGGCGGGAAACAGGGTGCCGATTTACGGAGTACAACTTCCGTAAGAAAGCGGATAAAAGAGGCGAAAAAATCAAACGATATGGCCTCCGAACGGGTTTATCCGTACTAATGCCAAATCAACCTTACCCGGAATGAACTTGAATCCCCGACACCTCCGCGACCGCTGGCGCAGCAAGCATCCCTACTACCGCAAGTCCGACCGGAACTGGTACAAATCCGTGGTTCCCACCCCCGACGACATCGCCCACTCGGTGCTGCTGATCGGCGACGCGGGGGCACCCTCGCTGGAGGGCGACGACCCCGTTCTCAACCTGATTGAGCAGCAGATGCGTCTTTGCGAGCGCGATACCACCGTCATTTTCCTGGGCGACAATGTGTACCCGCGCGGGTTACCGCCCGAAGACCACCGGCTGCGCGAAATTTCGGAGCGGCGGCTGCGGGCTCAACTCGACGTTTTCAAGGACTTTGCGGGCCACGTGTATTTCCTGTCGGGCAACCACGACTGGAACAAGGGCCGGATCGACGGCTACGCGTACCTGCTGCGACAGGAAGAATACGTGAAAAACTACCTGCAACGGGCGGATGCGTACCTGCCCGAAAACGGCTGCCCGGGTCCCGTCCTGATCGACCTGACGCCCGACGTGCTGCTCATCATCATCAACACGCAGTGGTGGGTGCAGCGCGGTATCCGTCCCATCGGCGAACGCTACCACTGCGAGGCGCAGAGCGAGGAACACTTCCTGGGCCTGCTCAACGAGGCGTTCGAACAAAACCAGCACCGGAAGATCCTGGTTGCTGCCCACCATCCCTTGTACAGCAATGCCTTGCACGGCGGCAACTTCACGGTAAAACATCACCTTTTTCCGCTGACGGCGGCCCATAAGAAACTCTACATTCCCTTGCCCTTCGCCGGATCGTTGTATCCGCTGTACCGGAAATTCTTCGGGGCTTCCGAAGACATGGCCCACCCCCGTTACCGCCGCATGCGGAACGGGCTGCTGGCGATCTTCAAACGACACCGCAACCTGATCTACGCCGCCGGGCACGACCATAATTTGCAGTACATCGACAAGAAAACCCGGCACTACATTGTGAGCGGCTCGGGCAGCAAGACCTCGTTCGTGCACCAGGGGGGCCGGGCTACGTTCACCCACGCCCACCAGGGATTCTTCCGGCTAGACTTTCTGCACAACGACGAAGTGTGGATGAGCGTATTGGAACCGGAACTACGGCCGGGCGAAGGGGCCGGCGAGCCCATGGTTACGTTCCGGAAACGGTTGGAAATGGAGAAGATGGCGAGTATGGGACCCAACCGCTACTCACCGGCTATGGAAAGCTTCTGAAGAAGTTGGTAGGAGAAAATCGGGAAACGGGCGAGCAAGCCAGTGCCTTGGAACCGTATCAAACCGTCAGATTGGAAAGTCTGACGGTTTTTTGTGCCGTGCGAAAAGCCCTTCGTACGCAGTTGTGCCACGGAATTCTGCGGCCGGAGGCGTTTCGCCCAGGTGTAGTCCACCGTCAATGGCCGATAGTTTACGGCAAAAATAAGTTGACTGTCAGCGTTTTGTTGGCAAAACTATCCGTCAGGCATGGATGGCTGAAACACTGGACGCCCTGCTCAGACACCCATTGTTTTCATTCCGGCGGGGGACCACTTTCAAAGAGCAATTCAAAGCATTCCTAAAACAATTTCTCGTTTTTATTTGGAATCATTCTAAACGGGGACTTTCTTTGCGCTATCTTAAATTAGTCTAAATAAAGATAGCTCATATGTCCATTCGTACGAACTCTGATCATCCAACCAAACCGTTTTCAATCATTCCCGCCGTTTTCCTCGGCTTGCTTTTGGTGAGTTCGGGTGCCTACGCCCAGCAGGCTTTCGTCAAGGGTCGCGTTACCACCCGGGATGGCAAGCCGGCGGCCTACGTGAACCTGGGTTTGAAGGAACTCAACCGGGCAACCGCCGCTGCCGAAGATGGCTCCTACGCGCTGAAAAACATTCCGGAAGGCAGTTACACCGTCGTTGCTTCGTTCGTCGGGTTGCAGACGCAGCAGCAATCAGTAAGGCTAATCGACGGGCAGACAAGCGAGTTGAATTTTGTCCTGGCCGAAAGTGCCCAGCAACTGTCCGAAATCGTAGTGATGGGCACCCGGACCCCCAACGAAAAGCCGGTTGCCATTGGCAAGGTGGCCATTCACCCGATGGACTTGCCGCAGAGCATCACCATCGTTGACCGGAAGACCATGGATCAACAGCAGGTCCTCCGGATGAGTGACGTGCTGCGGAACGCCAACGGGGTTTACGTGATGGGTACGACGGGCGGTACGCAGGAGGAAATCGCCGCCCGCGGATTCGCTTTCGGCAGCAGCAACACGTTCAAAAACGGGGTACGGTTTAACAACGGGGTGATGCCGGAGATGAGTTCTTTGGAGAATGGTTAATCAATACGAGCTAGGGATCAAAAATGACCTTTTCAAGGGGTTACTCTCGGCCAACCTGACCCTGTACCAGATCGTGAACAGCAACCTGGCCCAGACCATCCTGCCGGGCAGTCCCAACTACAACCCCGACCGGCCCAACGCCCAGGAGTTGGCGGGCGAGGTGACCAGCCAGGGAGTGGAAGTAGACCTGACCACGAAATCCTTCCGGGGTTTCTCCCTGATCGGCGGCTACAGCTACAACCAGACCCGGTATACCCAAAGCAATACCTACGAGGTGGGCAGCCGGTTGCGGTACAATCCGGCGCACGCGGCCAATGCCAGCGTGTACTACGCGTTCGACCGAAACACGTTGTTGAAAGGGTTTGACGCGGGACTGATCGGGTCGTACGTGGGTGGAATGGTGGCTGGACGCAACCCCCGGCTTACCGTCGCCAACGACGCTTACCGGCTGATTCCTTTGCCCAGCTTCTTCCAGTTCGATGCCTCGGTTGGTTACGTCATCAACCGGCTGTCGGTACGGGTCCGGACCACCAACCTGCTGAACCGGCTTGGCTACTACGCCCACGACGACAACAGCATCAACCCGATTGCTCCCCGACAGTTTGCGGCCACCGTTTCCTACCAATTGTAGCGTTTACGTGGCGGTGCCAGCCCGGAGGGTTTTGCTTGGGTAAGCATTCACGAAAGTGCGGGTACCAGCGGCTCCGACTGCGGCGGTCGACGCCTTTCGTTTAGGTAATCACTCCGGCAAAGAACACCCAACCAATCGCTTGACCATTTGAACCTAAATTAGTTCGCACCAAAATGAAAACATTATTCAGGAACGTTCACCTTTACCTGAGCTTGGGAGCCGGTTTGGTGATTGCCATTGTCTGTTTTACCGGTGCGACGCTGGTATTCGAAAAAGAATGGCAGCAACTCTTCTATCCCGAGCGCTACCGCGTGGAGGCAGGTACGCAGCGGGTTTCCCTCCAACGGATGATGGCCGGGTTACGGGAGAAGGTGCCCGGTGCGGAAGTGTCGTCGGTGAAAGTTTACGGAGATCCGACCCGCACGGTGGAGTTGAGTTTCAGCGATGAAAAAGGCAACGCCAGTCAGCGAGAAGCGGGCCGTAACCGTGAGCCGGGAAAGGAAAAGGGAACTCCGAACGGAAACCACGGACCCTCCGGGGGAAGGGAAGGAAGACCGGGAGGGAACCAGCAGGCCTTCGTGAATCCGTATACCGGCCAGACGGTGGGTGTGTCCAGTCAGCGCAGCCCGTTTTTTTCTACGATGTTTTCCCTGCACCGCTGGTTGCTGATGGGTGATGCGGGAAAAATGATCGTGGGGGTGAGCACGTTGCTCTTCCTGTTTATTCTGATGACCGGCATCGTGCTCTGGTGGCCCCAAAACAAAAAGATTCTGAAACAACGCCTCGCGCTCCGCCTGAACGCCGGCTGGAAGCGCCTCAACCACGACTGGCACGTTGTGCTGGGATTTTACTCGGCCCTTTTTCTCTTCACCTTCGCGTTCACCGGCTTGGCCTGGTCGTTCAAGTGGTTCAACGACGGCATCTACTGGGTGACGGGAACGGAAAGCAAACGGCCCGATCCACCCCTTTCCGTTTTCCGCGAAGGGATGGTGCCGATCTCGTTCGATCAGGCTTTCCGGGTGGCCGAAGACCGGATGCCCCGCGCCGAATACTACACCATCAACCGTCCCAAAGAGGCCGAAGCCTCCGTTTCGGTGACGGTGATGCCGGGTGATGCCGCCCACGAACGGGCCACCCATCAATTGTTTCTCGATCAGTACTCCGGGCAACCCGTAGGGCAATTGCGGTACGGAGAACGCAACCTGGGTGCGCGGGTGCGGGCGCTGTTCTACCCTGTTCACGTGGGTTCCATTGCCGGCTTGCCCGGCCGGATTGTCGCTTTCGGGGTTTGTTTGGCGGGGATGACGTTTCCCGTTACGGGTATGATTGCGGTCCTTCTGGTTCTGCCCGTCGGAAATTGGCGCTAGAGAACTCAGATAGGCGAGTGCGCCGCGATGGATTTTCTTGCCACGCAGTAACTATTTCTAGGTGTTTTTTCTCACCGATCCCTGAAACTTCGCGCAGTCGTTCCGGATGACGATCAAGAATTTCAAGTGCGTCCGGACCAAACGCTTGGATGATTCGACTTGCAAGCACCGGTCCCAAGCCTTTTACTGCTGAGCCCAAATAACGCTCAACTGCTTCTTCGGTAGTC
>JACMKY010000323.1 GCA_014379925.1 Cytophagales bacterium
CAAATCAATTGCCTAACCGAAAAACCGATGCTCACCCGTCGTCAACTGCTCAAACGCTCGGCGGCCCTGGTGGGGGCTGGTGCCCTTCACGGGTTCAACGTCCAGTGCCTGTTTGCCGGTGACCAGCCACGCTTCCGCATCGGGGCGTGCGACTGGTCCATTGAGCGCCGCAACAAAGTGGAGGCGATGGAAATGGCCAAGCAGATCGGTCTGGATGGGGTGCAGGTAAGCCTGGGTTCGGTGGAAAATGACATGCACCTGCGCCGCCCGGAGGTGCAGGAAGCCTACCGGTCCGCCGCCCGGAAGTTCGGGGTGCGGATCGGCGGGCTGGCCATCGGCGAACTCAACAACGTGCCCTACAAATCCGACCCCCGCACCGAACAGTGGGTGAGCGACAGCATCGACGTGGCCGAGGCCCTGGGTGTACGGGTAATCCTGCTGGCCTTCTTCGTGAAGGGCGACCTTAAAAATGACCCGGCGGGCCAGAAAGTGGTGATCGAACGCCTGCGGAAAGTAGCCCCGAAAGCCGAAAAGGCGGGCGTGATTCTGGGTATCGAGTCGTGGTTGAGCGCCAGGGAGCACCTGGACATCATCCAGGCCGTGGGTTCCAAGAACGTACAAGTTTATTACGACGTGGCCAATTCCAACCAGATGGGTTACGACATTTACGAGGAAATTCGCTCCTTGGGCAAGGAGCAGATCTGCGAATTCCACTGCAAGGAAAACGGCTTTCTGCTGGGCAAGGGAAAAGTGGATTTTAAGAAAGTTCGCCGGGCCGTCGATGACATCGGCTTCACGGGCTGGCTTCAGATCGAAGGGGCCGTGCCCGAAGGCGCAAAAATGCTCGACAGCTACGTGCGGAACCTGGGTTACCTGCGTTCGGTGTTTCCCAAGCAAGCGTAGGCGAAAGGCATTTCAGCGAAAACAGACGATCCTTTATTTTCATCTCCGGTGAGAAAAACCCTCTTTTGCGGCCTTTTGGCGGGTTGCCACCTGGCGGCCAACGCCCAGGACATTTTCCAGAAAGACTACACCAAACCCGAAGCCACCGAGGTGTGGGAGCCGAAGCCCAAAATTGTTACCCCGGGTGCGGTGCCGGGTATGGTGGCCCCGCCCTCGGACGCAACATTCCTCTTCAACGGCAAAACGCTCGACAACTGGGTAATGTCGGCGGACGGCAGCCCTTGCCAGTGGAACCTGGAAGACGGGGTAATGACCGTCAAGGTGGGCTCGGGCGACGTGCAGACCAAGCAGAAATTCGGGGATTGTCAGCTGCACGTCGAGTTCCGGATTCCGGCGGAGGCCAAGCGCAGTCCGGACCGCAACAACGCCGGCAACAGCGGGGTCTTCCTGCAGGAGCGCTACGAAGTGCAGATCTTCGATTCCTACCGCGACGAAACGCCCCTCTACGCCAACGGTCAAATCGGAAGCATCTACAAGCAAGTCATTCCGCTGGCCAACGCCAGCAGCAAAACGGGCGAATGGAATACCTACGACATCTACTACACGGCCCCCCGGTTCCGTTTCAACGGTTCCCTCGAAAAACCGGCCTGCATCACCCTCGTCCACAACGGCGTGTTGACCCTCAATCACTTCGAGATTCAGGGGACAATCCAGTACATCGGCATTCCGCGCTACGAGCTGCACGACAAAGCCTCAGTCAAGCTGCAAGGACACGGCAGCGCCGTGGGTTTCCGGAACCTCTGGATCCGGGAATTGTGAAGTCAAACAGCAGTCGGCAGTTGGCAATAAGCAGTAGCCAGTAGGCAGTTGGCAATCAAAAATAAAAAGCAAAAGGAAAGTTGCGTTCGTAACGACGTAGTTGTTCTTGTTCGATATTGCCTGTTCTTCTTTCCTCGCCTATTGCCAACTGCC
>JACMKY010000324.1 GCA_014379925.1 Cytophagales bacterium
AACGGGAAGTCTAGGCGACCCCGTCTGGGCAACCCCGTCTGGGCAACCCCGTCTAGGCAACCCCGTCTGAACCAGGATTTTGGGATGGTTGGATTTTGATTGGCGGGGTGGGAATTGAGGGGATCGAAAAGAGGAAGCAATGCCGGCAGTAGCTTCGTTGCCTAACGAGGTAAACGGACGGTACCGACGCCTTCCCGTTCGGGCAACGTCGGTACCGTCCGTTATTCGGGTCAAAGGGTTCAGCGAAGCTGCACCAACTTTCTGGCTTGCCGGCTTTGGCCATCCACCAGGAGGCGGTAGAGGTAGGTGCCGGCCGGCAGCAGCTTGGCCGGGACGGTGACCTGACCGGAGCCCCGCTCGGTGAGTTCGAAGGTGTGCAGTTCCTGACCGGTGGTGCTGAAGAGCTTGAGCTGGGCGCGGCCCGCCGCCTTGGGAATGCGGTAGCGGATCACGGTGGAGCCGTCGGTGGGGTTGGGCTGGTTCTGCCAGAGCTGCGCCGCGTCGTCAACAACCCCTTCCGTGGGATCGTCGTTGGCTTTCCGGGCTCCGCTGGCCTTGCCTTCCGTCAAGAGGGCCTTGATCTCCGCCAACTCCCGGCGGATGTTTTCGTTCTCCGCTTTGATCCCCTCCAGTTCTCCCCGGACAGTTTCGTTCTCCGTTTTGATTCCCCCCAGTTCTCCCCGGACGTTTTCACTTTCCAACCTGACTTTCTCCAGTTCTCCCCGGACGTTTTCGTTTTGGGTCTTCATTTCCCCAATGGCAGCCTCCTGCTGTTCGATCTGCCTTTGCTGTTCCTTGACGGCGTTCACCAGCGCGTAGGTCAGCGCCCCGGCGTTGTAGTCCAGGTATTCGATGGGCCGGCTGTTGGCGTCCTCCTGGTAAGTGAAGCGTCCCACCGTGTAGGGGGCAATCTTTTGCATCCGTTGGGCGAGGACGCCGACGAAGGTTTGATTGGTCGGCAGACCCGCCTCTCCGGTGTACTGGTACCAGACCGGCTCGATCTGCTTGACCAGTTCCAAGCCATCGGTATAGGCTTCCACGTTCTTTTTCAACCTTTCGTCCGACACCACTGTCCAGTCCGCCGAGCCGGGTTTGGCGGCGTCGTCGAGGGAGAGGCGCAACTGGTGGGTGGGGGCGGAGAGGCCGATGCCCACTCGGGCGTTGGCGGTGGCCCCGTTGACGCCGTTGATGGAGCCCAGCACCAGGGCGTTGGAAGCCGAGACGTACGAGCGGTGGCCGATGGCCGTGGCGTTGGTGAGCGCCACGCCGGCGGGACTTTCGGCGGAGTAGCCCAGGAAGGTGTTGTTGTTGCCAGTCGTGTTGTTGCGGCCCGCCAGGGTTCCCACGGTGGTGTTGCGGCTGCCGGTGGTGTTCTGAATTGCCGCCCCGCTCCCGAAAACCGCGTTCTCGGCACCCGTCGAATTGTTGTAGCCCGCCAGGTTGCCAAAGAAGGCGTTGGCGTTGGCGGTAGTATTGCCGCTTCCGGCCGCCCAGCCCACGAACGTATTGCTCAAGCCAGTGGTGTTGGCGTCCCCGGTACCGGAGCCCACGAACACGTTGTAGCTGCCCGACGTGTTTTGGGCACCGGCGTTGCTGCCGAGGAACGAATTGTAGAAGCCGGTGTTGGTGGAAAAGCCGGATCGGTAGCCCACGAAGGTGTTCTCGCCTAAATTACTGTTGTTGAAGTACCCAGAGTAAGTGCCGAGGAAGGTGTTTTTAGTACTGGAGACGTTCAATACACCGGAGGCAAAGCCAAAAAAGCTGTTGCCGAAGCCGGTGGTATTGTTATCACCGGCGAGTGCGCCGACGAACGTGTTGAGCGTACCGGTGGTGTTGCTGCTTCCGGCGTTGAGACCGGCAAAGTAATTGCCTTGTGCGTAACCGGGTTGGGCCAGCAGGGCCAGCAACGCACCTACCGCGCCGCTTAAAAGTTGGGCTGTTTTCATGCGACTAATGAAAGGGGAGAAAGGGATGAAATGGGAGGTAAGCAAAAAATGATAAACCGGGAAAGCCAGGGCCCACCCGTACCGACGCTGATTGCCCAACTCGTTTAACCGATGGCCGACAAGCTACAGGAACGGGTTGCCACTCCACCAACGGATGCGTTGACAGTTGACAACTTAGGGGGCAGGGGGAAGCTCTACATTCCCGTTCCTGCGCGTTAGTCCCTTTTTCGGCAAAAAGTAAACCGTTGGGAAGGCTTTAAAAAAGATTGTTGCCCGGGCTAGCCGTAGGCATTGGTCACCACGATTTCCAGGTAGCGTTCGGGGTGGGCAACGTTGGTAAACCCGAATTGTTCGTACAGGCCGTGGGCATCCCGCGTCACCAGCATCCAGCGGCGGAGACCCTGCAGGTCCGGGTGCCCTTTGATGTGGCTCATCAGCTGCTTGGACAGCCCCTCGCCCCGGTACGGTTCGAGTATGAACACGTCGCACACGTAAGCCACCGTACTGAAATCGGAAATGACGCGGGCAAAGCCCACCTGCTGGTCGCGGTGGTACACCCCGAAGCACAGCGAATGTTCAATGGACCGTTGAACCGTTTCCTTGGGAATGTTTTTCGCCCAGTACGAGCGGCTCAGGAACCCGTGAATCACCGCCAAATCCAGCCTTGACCGGTCAGTGCTGACGGTGAACTCGTCGGGAGGAATCTCGTTGGCCACGGGAAGGGAATGGGTTTGGTGGGTGGATTGAATGAATTCCGGGTATTCTTCCCGGTTGATCTCGGCTACCAATGGATTCTCCGCGGTAAGTTGCCTCCTGAAATGCCTTACCCAAGGCGGTACGTACTTTCATTGCCCACCCAACGATTCTTCGCCCTTCATCCGGCGCCTTCTTTTGGCCAACCAACGAATTACAAAAATCCGTTCCCAACGCAAAATTAAATCCACCAATTCCTCGTCAATCAAAATCCATCAATCCCGAATTCCGCCGGATTCCGGTTCAGACGGGGTCACCCAGACAGGCAAGCCCGCAACCCGGCTTCCAACAGGGACTGGTCCAGGTGGCGGCCGATGAACACCAGCGCGTTTTGCCGGACCTGGTCGCCCCAATCGGCCCCGTAGCGGCTGTTGAGTTGGCGGTGTACCGACTGCACGATGATTTTCTGACCCGAATGATGCACGCTCAGGATGCCCTTCATCCGGTAGAGGTCATCGCCGCGCTCGTCAAGCAAGGCCGTCAGCCAGTCGTCCACTTTCGCTCCGTCCAGCGTGCCTTCGAAGGTGATGGCCACCGATTGCACGCCCGCGTGGGAATGGCCTTCCCGGAATTGCCGCGCGCCGATGGGTTCCCACCGGGTTTCTCCCCGCCACACGGCAAAACCGGGTGGGTGCGGCGCCAGAAAAAACAGGTAATGCCCCGTTTCCGGCGCGCGGAGAAACGCCGTTGCCGATGCCGGTCCCTCGGCAAAGCGGTATAGCTGACGGGGGAATACGTCGGCTTGCTCGCCCTCTTCCGCCCGCGGGGAGCCCGGCCGGAAGAGGGCCCGCGCCCCTTCGATGGTTTTGGCCACCGTTTCTTCCGTGCCTTCGGCGGCGCGGAGCACCAGCAGGTGCGTGGCCCGGCGGGGCGTGGCTTCGAACTGCAGCCGGTAGGCTCCCGCCGTCAATTCGTACTGACGCACCTCCTCGAAGGGATAACTCAGGTCGAGAAAGTCGGGGTCGGCAGCCAGGAGGTTGTCGAGGTCGAAGGCGCGGATGTTGAGCACCTGGCCGGGGGCAACGCTGGCGAAGGCAGTGGAATAAATCCGGGCGTGCAGGTTGCGAAGCCGGACCATTTTCTCCCGTTCGGCCACTTCCGCGGGACTGACCAGGTCCGTCTTGTTGAGCACCACCACGTCGGCAAAGCGCAGTTGCTGGGCCGCCTCCCGCGCGTTTTGAAGTTGTTGGGGCAGGTGCCGGGCATCGGCCAGCGACACGATGCCATCCAGCCGGAAATGACCCGCCGTTTCCCGGTCCATGGCAAACGTCTGCACGACGGCCCCCGGATCGGCCAGCCCGGTGGATTCGATCAGTACGTAATCAAATGCTGAGCGGCGACGCCACAGTTCGTCCAGAATCCGCATCAGGTCGGTTTTAACGGTGCAGCACAGACAACCGTTGTTCATCTCGAACAGGTTTTCCCCGGCGTGATCCACCAGCGCGCGGTCGATGCCGATTTCGCCGAATTCGTTTTCAATGATGGCGAAGCGCCGGCCGTGGTTTTCGTTGAGGAGACGGTTGAGCAAAGTCGTCTTTCCCGACCCCAGGAAGCCGGTGAGGATGGTAACGGGAATTCGGTCGAAGGTTGACACCAATGAATGACGAATTAGGAATGACGAATTTGCTGCGTTACCTTAACCCTCGATTCGTAATTCATGATTCGTAATTATTTTGGGCGTCGATCCGTTTGGCGTGGAGCAACCGGAGCCGATACGCCTGAATGGCCGTTTGCCCCAGCTTTTCCACCAGCTGGTAGTTGGCGTAGGCACCCACGAAAGCACCGATGCCGGGCACCAGTTGCAGCATTTTGGCCAAGTCGATGTAGTCCCGGTATTCCTGCTGAAAAGTTCGCCAATCGAAGTCATCCGTGTTCATCGGCAGTTGGGTCCGGTTTTCCTCCCAACGCAGGATTTGCTGGTACACCTCGGGCCGCTTTTCCGGACTGGAGAAAGCCAGTTGGAAGATGTGGAGGATGAAAATCCGTTCGCGCAGGTCCCTCACGTCCAATCCGTACAGTCCGGCAATGTCGAAGAGCAGTTTCATCTTGATGCCCAGCAGGATGGGAAAGTCGGCCAGGGCCAGCAAGAACCCGCCGCTGCCGATCCCGAAACCACTCGCCCCCGCAATCTTCCGGTAGGAATCGATTTTTTCCCGCACCAACCGTTCGCGTTGCGCCAGGGGGGCGTCGTTCAACGGTTTACCCGAAATGAATTCGGAGCCCAACAGGACGGCCTTCACCATGTTTTTGATGGCCTCGGTGATCACCCGGTGGGCCCGCTCCGGAATCAGCCGGTTGAGCCGGTCCTGGATGCCCTTGGTAATCTGGCTGCTGAAGGAGGGCCGCCTGACCATCTTTTCCTGCCACACCGTTACTTCCTGCCTTGCTTTTTCTTCGTACGCATCCATTTTTATGGGTAGTCAGTTGTAATTTCTGGATTATGCGTTCGGACGACCGATGCCGTTGAGTTACGGTTTGTGGATGACAGCCCGCCAGTCCTAACTCGTTCAGGTAACGCTTTTATTCCGGCCTGGCCCGGGTTGCCTAAACTGTTTAGCGAATTTCTAGTTGTATGATAGACTTCCCAAATCCGACCGCGATGAGTACACCCGAACAATGCCAACGGTACTACGCCAGTATCCCCTTGGTCCATCCGCTGATCATGGGAGGGGAATTCCTGCCTTGGTCGCACCTGCCGCGGCTTTCCGACGATAGCCAACACCTGAACGAGTTGGCGGCCCTCAACCAATGGGTGATTACCGCCGATCTGCAAGCGCATTTGACCAAATCGACGTTTACCACGGCCCTGGTTGTCACCGATCCGTACGAACACATTCAGTGGGTGAATGCCGGCTTCACGCGGATGACCGGCTACGCGCCCGCCGAAGCCACGGGCCGCCACCCGAATTTTCTGCAGGGGAAGGGTACCAGTGCCGCATCGAAAAAGAACATCCGACACAAGCTCACGCAACGGCAGGTTTACTGCGGCACCTTGCTTAATTACCGAAAAAACCAGCAGCCCTACCGCTGCCAAGTACGTATTTTCCCGGTCTACAGCCAGTCGAACGGACTGATTAACTTCATTGCGATCGAAAACGAGTTGGTCCGTTCGTAACGGCAACCGGAAAAAGGCGGCGGGCTCCGCTCGTTGGTTGGCGGGCGGTGGATTGGGTTGAAAACAGCATTGCCTCCCTACCTCCGTCGATCCCCGGCAAGATAGCCACTCCCGGACAACTTTGCGGCGGGAAACCATGTTCACCGGCCGTGGGCCCGGTACTTTATTTTTGCAACTGCGATGCAATAGAAAAACTTTTCTTTAGTTTTGCGCGTAGTTGCACTATGAAAAAAATTTCCGCCTTCCCGAAATCGGATTGGATCGGCCTCCTCAGTTCCGCGGGTTGCCTGGTTCACTGTTTGGCGTTGCCCACCTTGTTTTTTCTTTTCCAGGCGGCCACCGATGCGCCCGAAAGCCCGGCAGTGCACCGGTTGGACTACGCCTTCGCCGGGATTGCCGTCGTGTCGGTAGGGTACTCCCTCCGCGGATTTACTGCCTTGACCGTTCGGGTACTGCTGGTTACGGCGCTGCTCCTTTTCGTAAGTGGCATTTTGCTGGAAGAACGTTTTCAATACGCGGTTTTCCTGTTGCACGCGGGCTCCCTCGGGTTGATCACTGGCCACGCCCTGAACCTCCGCTACCGTCACGCCCGCCGGCAGTCCCTGCCCCGGGACAAAATGGAGCCCTCTTTTGGCTGATAAGCCCGCAACCACTGCTTGGGTCCTTTTCCCTGGGCATTGACTTTCCGTGTCCGTTCCTCTTTCCACCCGCGCCGACCAACCCCAACACCCGTCTATCCCCGTCCGCTGACGAAAAAATTCGGCCAGTATTTCAAAATTATGAGGGGTTACCTTGCAATTGTGCGGCAAAGCGCTAATTTGGTGGCTGATTAAGCTAGATAGTAGATCAACGTGTTCCGACCGTTGGGATACCCTTGTCCGGGCAAACGGGGGTATTTTTTCATTCCCCTACGCGTCAGCACAACTTCAATACCGAGCAATCTACTCGTTTCTAGCGGCTCCGGGTACCAGACTTTGCGCGCTGGGCAATGGCGGTGGTTCGGGTAGGCCCCCTACCGATTCGAGCGATGCCGCTTTGATGATTACCTTTTTCCCCACTTCTTTCACCTTTTTGTAGGCTTGGTAGGCTTGCTGCTTTCACCGGAGTTTCACTCCGGCCCGACTCCGCCCGTTTCTCCGGGATATCCTGCCGGTGACGGGATCAATCGTACTTCTTCAACGCTCTAACCTGTTTCATCCCATGCTACCTTCCGCTTTCATTTTCCAGCGACGGTCCCGCCACGTCGTGGCCGGCTGCCTGCTCAGCGCCCTGGTTCTGTTGTCCCAATACGGATGCCGGGAAAGAAAAAACGGCGATTCCAATCAAACTGCGGGGATCGGTGCCGCCGAGGACGTCACCCGACCGGCCGCACCGATGAACACCCTCACCGATCAGGAAAGAGACGACGGGTGGGTGTTGTTGTTCGATGGCACCGGCACCAGTGCCTGGCGGGGCTACAACCAAACCACCTTCCCCGGCAGTGGCTGGGTGGCCAAGGATGGCCAGCTGATGATGGAGGCCACTGGCCGGGAAGAGGAAGGCTACGGCGGCGACATCATCACCAAGGACCAGTACGAGAACTTCGAGTTTAAGGTGGACTTCAAACTCTCGCCCGACGCCAACGGCGGCATCCTCTATTCCATCAAGGAAGAGAAAGGCAAACCCGTCTGGCACAACGCCTCGGAATACCAGTTGCTGGACAACGAGGGATACGAGAAAAAGAACAAGTATGTGATGGACAAGCACCGTACCGGCGACAATTTCGACTTGCTGCCTTCAACGGCCAACAACCTGAAGCCCGCCGGCGAGTGGAACCAGGCCATGCTCCGGGTAAAGGACGGACAAGTTCAACACTGGCTTAATGGTCAGAAAGTACTGGAATACACCCTCTGGACGCCGGAATGGAAAGCGGCGGTAAAAAAAAGCAAGTTTGCCGAATACCCCGGCTACGGAATGGCCAAGAAGGGCCACGTTGGTCTCCAGGATTGGGGGTACCAGATCTGGTACCGCAACATCAAACTGAGAACCATCTGAAGAGAAAGTGAATGTCGAACCGCGCGGTTCGACATTCATTTCTAGTGCATGGGGTAGTACAACCCCTGGCGGCCGTGGTCGAGTTGTCGGTTGGCCTCCCGCACGGCCGGCTCCGGTAGCGGCGGCGAAGAACGGCCGGCACCGAGGCGCAGGTTGCCCGTGTCCAGGTACTGAAGCGCCGCGCTCAGACACGCTTCGCTGGCGTCGCCGAAGTCCCTGGTAAGGTCGTCGGCCACGGTTTTGTCCACGGCGATGCCGTCGAAGTAATCCCCGAAATTGTCGGCGTTC
The DNA here is from genome assembly GCA_014379925.1 of Cytophagales bacterium. Lineage (GTDB taxonomy): Bacteria > Bacteroidota > Bacteroidia > Cytophagales > ES-bin-26 > ES-bin-26. The sequence continues at coordinate 8,137 of JACMKY010000324.1, forward strand.
ACGTTCTGGAAGGCGACCGGGGCGACCACGTAATTCTGGGAAGGGTCGCTGGCGCTCATTCGGATGGGAATCACCGGAAATCCCACGGGTTTGCCCACGGTGGTCTCGCCGATGAGCTTCACGTTGACGTAGGGACGGAGCGAATTGATGAGCAGTTCGCTGGCCGAAGCGGTGCGACGGGTGGTGATGAACACGACCCGGCTCAGGTTGAGTCCCGACGGGACACCGGCAAAGGGGATGGTTCGGTTCAGACGCTGGGCGTAGCGCTCGTTCCACTGCATCGTGTACATCACCTTGCCCACCGCGTTGGCGGGCATCAGCAAGTTGGCGAAGCCTTCCATGATGGTGGTACTTCCCCCGCCGTTGTAGCGCAAATCAACCACCAAGTCGGTGATGGCCTCGCTTTTGAAATCGTTGAAAGCGGCTTGCAGTTCCTCGACGGCCGTGTTGCCCAGGAACGTGTTGAACGCCACGTACCCCACTTTCTGGCTGCCCACCGCGAGTACCTTGCGACTCAGCACGGGATTAGTCTGGTAAGCGTCGGTGCGCAACGCCAGGGTTTGTTGCGTGCCATCGGATTTCTCGAACGAGATGGTTACGTCCGTTTGCGCCAAGGCCCGGTTGACTACCGCCTGGTTGCCGACGTTGGCCTCCGTGCCGTTCACGCGCAACACCCGCCAACCCCGGGCCACCCCCTGCTTGCCGGCCGAAGACTGGGCGTAGACGTAGGCAACGCGCAGGTCGGTGGCGGAAGCGTATTTGAAGCCCACGCCCAGGTCCGACTCCGTTCCGGCCTCGATGTTGTCCCAGTCGGTTTTGGGCAGTACGAAACTGAAACGGTCGTTGGGTTGACCCCCGGCACCCAGCGGACTGTAGGTGCGTACCTTCTCGATGACGTCTTCGGGAGAGGCATAGCCCAGGGGATTGAAGGAGGCGCGGTCGGGCAAGCGGGGAGCCCACAAATACACTTCCTTGGACCAGTAATAGACGCTGTCGCGCACGTCGGCGGTGACGGCATTGCCCGACGGTCCGGGGTCCTGGTCGCGGCAAGCGCCCACGATGACGGCTACTCCGATGATCCACCACCCGTGGCGCAGCAGGCGGAAACTCGGCTTGTTTTCAATATTGCGCATGAAATAAAAACGTTTTAGGGTAAGTCACCCCCGTAAAACGTTTTTCTGGGGCTTCTTGTATGGGAATGCCCGCATTATCTTCCCGGAAGAGGTCGTTCCAAAGCCCATCCAGCGCGGTTGTTAGGTCAGGGAACCCCTTGACTTCGTCGGCTAAAACGGGAGGGTCAAGACCAATCCCGAAATCCTGCCGGTTCCGGGTAGCGTTACCGGGTTGATTGGTTTCTAGAATTGAAAGTAAATGAATGAGTTGCTGCTTTTTTGCGTCAGGATGAGCAAAATTAGCATACCCGTCCAGCCCAGACCCAGTACCCACCAGGGCAGACGGGTCGACAGTTGCACCAGTGAACTGTCGCGCATCAGCCAGTGGCAGGCAACCAGCCCGACCGTGACGAGCCCGACGATGAGGATGGCCGTGGTGGAGAGCATGGCCGCTCCGTCGGGAATAACGCCAAACATCGAAAGCAGTAGCAAGGTGGCCCCGCCGAAAGTGGGAGCGCGAAAAAATACCCACGTTACGTTGATCAGAAACAGGGTCAGCAAGGCCAGGCCGAACTTGGTGAAATTGGTGGACAATGGGGGTGGTGAAATCACCGAAGCCCGGCTGATTAATGGCTCCCTTTCGATCAATTTGGCCACCTTTGCCCGCCGGCGAGCCGCCCAGTCGCGCCACAACCGCTCCGTGCACAGAAACAGCCCATGCAACGCTCCCCAGGCCACAAACGTCCACGAGGCACCGTGCCAGAGACCACCCAGCAGCATCGTAATCATCAGGTTTGCGTACGTCCTGACGACACCGCGCCGGTTACCGCCCAGCGGAACGTACAGGTAGTCGCGCAGCCAGGTCGAGAGCGTAATGTGCCAGCGACGCCAGAAATCCGAGAAGCCGATGGCCGCGTAGGGATACCGGAAGTTGTCAGGAAGCACGAATCCCAGGCACAACGACACGCCGATGGCACAGGTTGAATACCCCGCAAAGTCGCAGAAAATCTGCGCCGAAAACGCCAGCACGCCCGTCCATGCATCGAGCGCCTGCACCGGGAAGGGCAAGCCGAAAATCAGGTCGGCGGTTTCGGCCAGCAACCCATCGGCTACCGTCACTTTCATGAACAAGCCCAGCGACAGCAAAAACAGTCCCCAGTTGAGTTGCGCGACGGTGGCCCGGCGGGGTGTTTTGAACTGCGGAATCAGGTCTTCGGGTCGGACAATCGGCCCGGCAACCAGGTGCGGGAAAAACGTAACGAACAGGGCGAAGTTGAGAAACGACGGCTCCGGGGCAAACTTGCGTCGGTACACATCCAGCGTGTAGGAGAGCGTTACGAAAGTGTAAAATGAAATACCAACCGGCAGAATGATGTCGGGCTTAACCGCCTGGAAGGCGATGCCCACGCCGGCCAGCAGCGCCGTGAAGTTTTCCAGCAGAAAGCCGCCGTATTTGAAGTAACTCAGCATGCCCAGGTTCAGCACCAAACTGATCGTCAGCAACAGTTTACGGCGCAGGGGGCGTTGTTCAACCGAAATCAGCCGGGCCATGTAAAAGTCGACCACCGTGGAGAGCCACAGCAACAGAATGAAGGGCGGGTTCCAGAGTGCGTAGAACAGGTAACTGGCCAGCAGCAGGTTTACCTTCTTTATCTTCCAGGAAAAAGGCAGGTTGTGCAACACCAGTAGAACGGCCAGAAAAACAACGAAAGTGTAAGAGTTGAAGACCATGGTTGTAGGGCTAGCAGTGGGTTAAAAATGGGTGAAAGAGGGAATGAAACGGCTTTCAGGGGCGTTGCGGACGGCGCTGGTTAATCGGCGATTCCAGTTTCTGCTGCACAACCGGAAGCAGCGCCTCCGTGAAGGCAATGGCGTCTTTGGGCGTTAGGTGCGACCATTCCGGGCACTGGTATTGGTTCAGGATGGGGTAATCTTCGAAGTGGATACCCGGCGTGCGGGTATACGCCAGCAGGCGATCCCAGTACAACGCCCGGGGAAACATCCGTTTTTCGGCCTCCCGCAGCGGCCCATCCGACGGCGTTCGGATGAACAATACCTTGCCGCCCCGCGCCCGAATCCGGTCTACCGATTGCTTCACCGAATTCAGTATCCCGGTCAGCAGCGGCCCGTCAACGCCCTGTTTGGGACTGTGCGCGCCAATCTCCGCCCATATTCCTTTCACCCGGTTTTGAAGGGCCGTATCGGCGACAAACGCGGGGGTCATCTTCGTTTGCCGGTCAAAGAGGTTGACGGAAAAGGCGTGGGGAAAGCGGGGGCCTCCCCACACGCCGGGACGGGATGGAATCGGCAATGAATTCAGGAACGGGTTCAACGTCAGCTTCTCCTGGTCCAGGAAAAGCAGGTTGGCCTCCAGCACGCGGTTGATCTGAAAGCTGATTTGCTGGGAAAGTGACCAATTCGGGTAGGCCGCAACCCGCGTAATGGCTCCTTTTTCCGGAAAAGAACCGCTCGGGGTAAAAAACAACCCTTCCGTTACGTCGATCAGGACGGTTCCGTTGAAGCGGGGGTCATTGCCCAGGTCGGTCAGCATCGGCCGGGGCGAAGTGCCTTCCACGGATAACTGAATGGGCTTCTCCCCCGTCAGGCGTTTCCAGGTGTCCAAGTCCAGGTCGAACTTGATGCGCGAGGAGCCAATCAGGACGGGTCGCGCCGGACTGCTCTGGTAAACCAGCTTCCGTTTGCTGGCCCACAGGCTTTCGTCGTCGTCGTACGAGAGGGCGTGGTTTTGTTGGCGCCAGTACAGTTCCCAACCGGCAACGAAGGCCAGTACGAGTATCAGCGTGAGCCAGGCGGCTTTTCGGTAATCAGGTGTTTTCATGGAAATGGTCAGTGAGCGATGGTGTTTCGTAGTATGGAGTGGATGGCGGCTCAGTTCGCCCGTTTGGTTTCCTCGTCCGAGCCGGTACGCCGTTGCCGTTCGCCTTTCAGCTTTTGGTTACCAAACGCGTACGTCAGGTTCAGCAGCGCCACGCGCGTATCGAAGGTCAGGATGCCCGTCTGCTCGCCACTCGGCGTTTTTACGCTCGGGCGGAACCGGTTGGTATGAAACACGTCCTGCACACTGAACTTGAGCTTCAGCGCCGACGAGACCGCTTTTTGAACGCCCGCATCCAACGCGCCCAGCCAGGGCGACTGCCAGATGCCGTTCACGGCCGGCGTGCTGACCCAGCCATTGAGTTCGGCCGTCCAGCCGTGGCCCAGCGTAAAGGCGTTGTTGCCGTTGAGCCGCCCCGCCACGTTCTGTATTTGTAGCAGCGTTCCTTCGTAGTCGTATTGAAAGCGGTTGAAGTAGCCCAGCAGGTTGGTTTGCAGTTGCCAACCCGGCGTGACCGTCAGCGGCCAGCTTAGCGTCAACGTGTATCCCTGCGAATGGCCGAGGTTTTCAACCGTGACGTAGCTCTTGTTGCCCTCCAGCGCGTGGATTGTGAAAAACATCAGGTCAGTCGTGTAGTTGGCCGCTAGCGAGGCAAACACGTTGTTCTTCAGGCCGTACTTGAGTTCAATGGCGTGAGTAAACTGGGGTTTCAGGTAGGCATTCCCCACGTAGTAGGCAAACGGATCCACGTAGCCCCGGGCCGGGTTCAGGTTCTGGTAGTTGGGCCGGTCGATGCGGTAACTGTAGGAGAAGGTCAGCGTTTGGCTGGTCGACAGGGGCCGCGACACGAACAGACTCGGAAACCACTTCAGGTAATCGCGCACGACGACCTGGTTCAGCGTAAGTGAGTTGCCTTCCGAATGGGTATGCTCGGTCCGCAGACCGGCCTGGATGTCGACCTTGCCGATCTTGCCCGCTACGCTCACGTAACCGGCATTGACCCGCTCGGTGTACTGAAAACGGTTCGACAGGGCCGGGTCAGG
>JACMKY010000325.1 GCA_014379925.1 Cytophagales bacterium
GAAGTAGGGTTGACTAGCCGTTTAAATAGAGTTGTACGGGTTTGATATACAACGCGTTAACGCTTGTTGATTTTCAATTAATAATAAACACAACTAGCTGTAAATCAGCATAAAACAAATCTAATCACTGACTACCGTTCTTCGGATTACTTTGCCCGGGGTTTGTCCGGTGGCTTGCTGGCCCTGGTAGACCACCTGCCCGTTTACCCAGACCCGTTCGATGCCCGAGGCCAGCGCCTGCGGGTGCTGGAGCGTGGCGTTGTCGCGCACCGTGGCGGGATTGAACAGCACCAGGTCGGCGTAGTGGCCCGGGGCAACGGTTCCCCGTTCGCGGATGCCCGTGTGTTCGGCAGCCAGCGCGGTCATCTTGTGGATGGCCCCTTCGAGCGACAGGATTTTCTTCTCCCGCACGTAGTGCCCCAGCACCCGCGGGAAGGCGCCCCGGCCGCGGGGGTGACCGGTGATGCCCCCGTCGGAGCAGACATTGGTGTGCGACCAGGCCAGCAGGGTGGCAATGTCCTCCTCGCTCATGGCCCGGGCCAGCACGCTTTCCTCGGCTCCCTTGGCCCGGGCGTCGGCGATGAGTTTCATGAAGGTGGTGGGGGCGTCCTCGTTGCGTTCCTGGGCGATGGCGGCAATGGACTTGCCCACGTAGGCGGGGTTGGGACCGTAGCGGGCCAGAATCATTCCGTCGGCGGGAGCCAGTTCCCGCAGGGCGAATTCGGCGCTGGCCCGGTTGGTAAAATCGCGCTTGGGAAACAGCACGGTGAGCGACGATTGCCAATAGTCGTAGGGATACACGTCCGCCGTAATGGCAACGCCCTCCGCCCGGGCCTGTTGCAGCCGGGCCAGCAGGTACGGAGCCATTCCCCACTTGCCCTTCATGCCTACCTTGAAGTGCGAAATCTGCACCGGCAGTTTGGCCACCCGCCCGATGTGGATGATTTCTTCCACGGCTTGTTCCAGGTTGACGTCTTCGCTGCGGAGGTGGCTGATGTAGCGCCCGTGAACCTTGGCCGCTTCTTTGGCCAGTTGCAGCACTTCGTCGTGGTTGGAATAAATGCCCGGGTCGTACTCCAGTCCCGACGACAGCCCCAGCGCACCCGCGGCCAGTTCCCGGACGAGCATCTCCTTCATCTGGCGCATCTCCTCCCCGGTGGCCAGCCGCTGGTAGCGGTCCTTGCCCATTGCCCGTTGCCGGATCGTGTTGTGACCCGCGTAGGAAGCCACGTTCACGGCGGCGGGGGTGCTGTCCAGGCGGGCGAAAAAATCCCGGAGGGGATACGGCGAACCGCCGTCCTGTCCCACCACGATGGTGGTAATGCCCTGGCTGATGGCGGCCAGCACGGTGGGCTTCTCCCGGAGTCCCCCGTCGTGGTGGCTGTGGGTGTCGATGAACCCCGGGGCCAGCACCAGCCCCCCGCCATCCACGACCACTTCGCCCGGCAGGGCCTTCAACGCGCCCACTTCGGCAATCCGTTCGCCCTGCAACCGCACCGCCGCCGGGCGGGCGGGCGCGCCCGTGCCATCCACCAGTTGCACGCCGGTGATGAGGGTGGAAACGGGCAGCCGGAAGGGTCGGTTCCCGAAAATGTTGTACACTGCCAGCAAGAGCGGTTCCGTGGTCCGGTTGCCGGAGTTGTCGAGCACGATCACGGTATTCCGGGGGCTCATATCCCGCCGGATCCACGTGCGGAAGCCCCCCCACTCCCCGGTATGTTCGACGGACTGCCCGCTGCCCAGCAACCAGCCGAAGCCGTACGGATAGATCGAGCCGTCGTTGAGCCGTACGGGGGTGAAGGCTTCCTGCCGGGTGGCGGGCTTGATCAGCTTTTCGGTATAGAGCGCCTGATCCCACTTCAGCAGGTCTTCCGCCGAGGCGTACACGTTGCCGTCGCCCACCACGCCGTCCAGGTTTTCGACCAGGTCGTCGGGTACGGGTTGGCCGTTTTCCCGCCGGAAACCCAGTACCCGGTTGGGGGGGGCGGGCAGGCCGAGGTGATACACGTAGCTGTCTTTCATGCCCAGCGGCGCAAAGATGCGGTGCTGAAGAAAGTCGGCCAGCTGCTGGCCGGAAATGTTCTCGACCACGGAAGCCAGCACCAGGTAGCCCGTGTTGCAGTATTCAAAACGCTCTCCCGGCCGGAAGTGCGTTTTGGGCTGGTGCTTTTTGAGCAACTGCAGCAGGGCCTCGTTGGTGAAGAGGGTGGCCGGCGGAAAGTAGTCACGCCAGAGGTCGATGTATTCCGGCAGACCCGACGTGTGGGTGAGCAGGTGGCGCAGGGTCAGGTCCGGGTAGGGAAAGCCCGGCAAATGGCGCGCAACCCGGTCGTCGTAGCGCAGTTGGCCCTTTTCGGCCAGCATCATCACGGCCATCGCCGTGAACTGTTTGGCCACCGAGGCCAGGTTGAAGACCGAACGCGTGGTCAGTGGTTCGTTCGTGTGGATGTTGGCCACGCCGAAGGCCCGCTTGTAGCGCACTTTTCCGTTTTCGGCCACCAACACCACCCCGTTGAACCGTTGCTGCCGGTGCTGGGAAGCCAACACCGAGTCGAGGGTTTGGAAGCGGGTATCCTGCGCCAGGGTCGGGGACCAGTATTCACTCAGGAAGGCGATGGAAACAAGCAGCCGGAGCACGGACCGCTGATTGACCGCTGATTTAGATGATTGAAATGATTGAATGATTGAACGGCTTGTAATCATCTGAACAACGGACCGCTGATTACGCGGATGAAATGATTGAATGATTGAACAACGGTTTGTAATCATCAAAGCGGGGAGTGTGGCCCATCTCATCTGCATAGTCAGCAATTGAATTTCATCCTTCAATCACCTCAATCCTCTAGATCAGCGGTCAATCAGCGGTCCAGGTACTTTCGCGCGGCCTCGTATTCGCCCGGCTCGTTGACGTTGGTCAGCGCCCGGGCATCCGGCGCCCGCAGCCGGGCCACGTCCGCGTTGAGGAGCGTTTTGCGGGGGCACGCGTAGCCCAGGCCCAGCATCTGCAGCAGGACGGGGTAACTCTTCGGCTCGTAAATCGTTACCAACGGCTCGGGAAATTCTCCGGCGGGGTCCAGGAAAGTAGTCGCTACTTTCGAAGGTTGGCGGTTTTCCACCAGGTAGGCCAGCGTCCCGCGGTCCAGGTAGGGCAGGTCGCAGGCCAGCACCAGCCAGGCCGCGTCGGGCTGGTGCCGGAAAGCCGACAGGATTCCCCCTGTCGGCCCCAGCTCCAGGAAGGTATCCGGGAGGTAATTGAAGCCCGCCAACGTCGCCTGGTCCGCCCGGCAGGAAATGAACACGTTCGCGCAAAATTCCGACAACAACTCATAGGCGAATTCCCGCTGGGCTTTGCCGTGGTAGGCGATCAATCCCTTGTCGGTCCGCATCCGCGTGCTCCGCCCCCCGGCCAGCACCAGTCCGTTGAGCGGGGGTTGCCGTTCGCGCAGGAAAGCGGTGACCAAGCCGGCCGTGGCCTCCACCTCCTCGAAACGCCCGACGGGTACGCCACCGGGCAGGTGAGGGGCCAGGTAGGCGGGAACGTCGGTGACGCCTTCTTTCAGCAGCACCCCCCGCACGTTCGTGAGCCGGTCCAGCTTCTTCTCCAGCGATTTGGCGGGATCAACCACGACCACCTGGGCGTTGGCCCCGAAGTGATTTCCGTTTACCAGCGTCAGGTCGTGTTGCCCGAAAAAGGGCTTGCGCTGGTATTCGTTGAAGACCGTTCGGTAGTCCAGACGCTGGTGGGAAACCTTATTTTGGTAGTGCAGCGCGGCGCCCGCCCGCAGGAAGGGATTGTCCGGCCCTTCCTCTCCCCCGTGGTCGGCATCGACGTAGGCGATCGAAAACCGGTCCGACAGGCGTTCAATCAGAGCGATCGCCAGCCGTTGGATTTCCCCGCAGGGCGTACCGAGCAGGCTCAGTTCGCAACGGCCGAACTCTCCCAACGCGGGGCGTGGCAGGGCAGCGTGTTTATCAGGACGGTTCGGGTTCTTCGGAGCGGTAGTCATGTTTGCCTCCGGTTTTCCGGAGCAGTTTGGTTTCCTTGATCACAATCCGGTGCGAGAAGGCCTTGCACATGTCGTAGATGGTCAGGGCGGCGACGGTCGCGCCGGTCAGGGCTTCCATTTCCACGCCCGTTTTGGCCGTGATGCTGGCCGTGCAGTCAATCACCACCTCGCCGTGTTCGTTCACGTGGATCTCGACCCGGCAGTTGTCGAGCGCGAGCGGGTGGCAGAGCGGAATGAGGTCGGCGGTCCGCTTGGCGCCCATGATGCCCGCCAGGATGGCCGTTCCGAATACGGGGCCTTTCTTCGTGTGAATTTCCTGCTCTCGCAGGTGCCGGAGAATTTCCGCCCCCAGCACCACGGTGCTGCGGGCGGTGGCCGTGCGTTTGGTCACGACCTTGTCGCCCACGTCCACCATCGCGGGGTTGCCTTGGGCGTCGAGGTGGGTGAAGGAAGGTTCGTCGGTGGCAGAAGGCACGGGTGGATGGTTGGTTTGGATGGCCGGGTGAGCGTAACTGCCCGGCTTCGGCGGAACGAGCCGCGTCGGTGGTCATGGGCACCCGGCCAAATATACCAAGAAAAGCCAAGGATGGGTGCCCGAACGAAACCAGGACGCGTCCGGGGGAGACCGCTTACACCCGGCGGAGCCACCCGCCGTTCCGTTTTCCACAACGCGCACCCAACCCCGCTGGAGGGCCTGGCTATTTGGGCATCAAAGTTGGGGCACGAACGAAATACCTCCTTACCAAAGTCTCCCTTCGGGGATTAAGGAGTGACATCCCGAATCCGTTCGGATAACCCATCCACCGTTCCGTGAGAAAAATCCTGACTTTCGCCCTCCTCGGACTGCTGTTCGCCGGCGCGCGCACCCAGATGGCCAGCCAACCGGCGGGTAGCAACGCCCGCGGTACCACCCCTTGGCCGGGTAACCAGCGGCTGGGACTGCACGTTACCGCGTCCGAACTCGCCGTCTGGCAGCAGCGGGCGAAGGCCGGTCCGTACCAACGCCCGGGCGATGCCCAACCCAACTCCCCCGGCGACTGGGAGCGGATCAGCGCCAACGCCCGGGAATTCCTCCGGCAGCCCGGCGCGGACCGCTACGCGGGCTATCCCGGCCCGGGGTGCGTACCCAAGGGTGCCGAATACGATCCCGCGCGGAACGGCAACCGCCTCCGCGACGCGGCGTTCGTCTTCCTCCTCACCGGCGATACGGCCTACCGCAATGCCGTTCGCACCGAGCTGCTGGCCCAGGCCGCCGAACCGCTGACGGACTTCTCGGATACGACCCGCTGGTGTTTTCTGGGCGATGCCAACCCGGGTTTCATCATTACCGAATGGCTTACCCGCCTGCTGTTTGCCTACGACTACACCAAGGACGCCTACTCGCCCCAACAGCGCGCCCGGCTGGACCGTTGGTTTCTCGACGCGGCGTGCTACTTCGGGCGCGGCATCGAGCGCAGCTATTCCCGGAGCTTCGTCAACCGACCCGGCGGCGACTACGCACTCACCAGCTACACCCGGGGCGCGCAGGAACGCGACCCGAAGGAATTCATGTACTACGGCAGCCCCGCCGTGGGATTTTTCGCCCGGTCTTACAACAACCGCAACGCGACCATCGCCCGCTTCGTGGGCACCGCGGGGGTGTTCCTGGAAAACGAATCCCTGAAGAAGATCGCCAAACAGTGGTTTTTCGAGTGGCTGCGCTACGGGGTGTATCCGGGCGGCGACGTGGCCGACCTGCACCGCGGTACGGCCAACCCGCGGGAGCCCGAGCGAGGACTCAACTACGCCTTTTCCACGGCCCAGGCCATGGCCGACCTGGCCGACGTGCTGGCCCGGTGCGGCGACAACAGCCTCTACGAGTACCAAACCTCCGCGGGCTACTTCGGCACCGAAGGCCAGCCGAAGAGCCTGTTGCGGGTGATGAAGAACACCGCCGACTACCTCAACGGCCAGCACGTCCGGTACGCCACCACCGAGGCAACCCACGCGGGAGACCCCAATTTTCTCATCGACGGCCGGGATCCTTTCCTGCCCCATTCCAACGTCATCGTCTACGACACTTGGTTTGCGCTGCCCAACCTCTACTACCGCGACGCCGGCATCCAGGCCAATTACCGCCGGCAAGCGCCCGGCACCCGGCCCTACCCGGCGTATCCGCGGAGTGCGGGTCCCAATCCGGCCTGGAGCGGGGTCGGGTCCATTTATCCCGGCATCCTGTTCATGTTCGGGCAGTTGGAAGGCATCGTGCAGCCGTATCCGAATTACCCGGCCCCGCCAACGGGCGCAAAAAAGCGGCAGTGACAGGAAGATAGAACGGGGGCACGCATTATAAAGGGAGCGGGGGTGAATGACCGAAACCAGGAATGGGCGCGAACGGTATTTTCACCCCCGTACGGAATAATCCTGAATAATCAAGCGGTTGGCGGCAATTGTGTTTCTTTAGGTGCTACCTTTAAGTGCACAAAGGCACGAATGAATCAATTTCGTACCGAATGCCGTCGTTGCCCACCAATCTTACCCTAACCACCTCATCCTAAAAAATGACCCCCATGGCAGAAGACCCCATTTCCCGCCGCGGTTTCCTGGCGACCCTGGCGACCACCGGAGCGGCAGTAGCCGCGCAAGAAACCCCCTTGGCCCGCCTGTCCGGTCCGCCCGTCGCCCCGGCCGGCCAACCATCCGAACCCCGGATTCCGGCCCAACCCGTTAAGATCGTCTGCACGGAGGCGTTGACCCCGGCGGAAGCCGAACAAATCCGGTCGGCGAGCAAGAACCTGGAGCTGCACGTGTTGGCGGGTGCGAAGGAATCGAAACACCTCGCCGAGGCGGAGGTCATCCTCGGGTCGGTGGGCACTTCAACGTTGCGGCTGGCCAAGAACCTGAAGTGGGTGCAGGGCTGGGGCGCCGGGGTGGAGCACATGCCCAAAGAACTGGTCGAGCATCCCTGCGTGGTTACCAACCAGCAACGGATCTTCGCCCCGGTGATTGCCGAAACCGCCATCGGCCTGCTGCTGAGCCTCACCCGCGGGTTGGCCCAAGTGTCCATTCCGGCCTTCCGGGAGCGCAAGTACGCCGCCGTGGCCGACGATTTCCCCCTCGATGACCTCTACGGCAAGACCATCGGCATCGTGGGCATGGGCGGCATTGGTTCGGAAACGGCCCGTCGCCTTCACCACGGTTTCGGGATGCGCGTGCTGGCCACGGACGCCAAGCCGATGCCCAAACCCGATTTCGTGGCCGAACTGCACGATCCCGCCTGGCTGATGGAGATGGTGCCGCAGGTGGACGTGCTGATGAGCGCCGCGCCGCTCACCAAGGAAACCCGGGGAATGTTCAACGAGCAGGTTTTCAACCGGATGAAGCCCACCGCCTACTTCCTCAACGTGTCCCGCGGCGGCTTGGTGGACCAGGAAGCCCTGGTGAAAGCCCTGAAAGAGAAGCGGTTCCGGGGAGCGGGACTGGACGTGGTCACGCCCGAACCCTTGCCACCGGACAGTACCCTGTGGAGCTGCCCCAACCTCGTGCTCACCCCCCACAACTCCGGCCACGCCCCCATTCGTCAGGTGAGGCTGATGACCCTGGTCACGGAGAACGTCCGGCGCTACTGCCAGGGATTGCCCCTGCTGAACGTGGTGGACAAGGCGAAAGGGTATTGAAGGGGAAGGAAGGTGAATGTCGAATCGCACCGGCGAACCGGTCCAACAAGGAATGTCGAAGGGAAGAAAGGAAGGGAAAGATTGAATGTTGAAGGATTAAACGCCTTTCTTTACTTCATCATCGGGCGTTCTTTTGGACATTCGACATTCACCTTTTCACTTCGACATTCGACATTCAATCCTTTCTATGCTTCCCCATCTCTCCGCCGTCGTCGGCCAGTTCCGCACCGGGGGAACTTGCCTGGCCGCCGTCCCCCACGGTACGGGGCACATCCACGACACGTTTCGCGTGCCGAACGCCCGTCCCGGCGGCCCCGACTACCTGCTGCAACGGATCAACCACCGGGTATTCGCGCGCGTACCCGAACTAATGGACAACATCCGTCGCGTGACGGAACACCTCCGGCACCACGCCGGGCGGCTCACCCTGACGTTGGTGCCGACGCGGGAGGGAAAGAACTACTACCAGGATGACGGAGGAAGTTACTGGCGGATGTACCTCTTTATCGCCGGCGCCCGCAGCTACGACCTCGCCCAAACGACCGGTCAGGCTTACCAGGGAGGCAGGGCCTTTGGTCAATTCGGGGCGTGGCTGGCCGACCTGCCGGGCGCACCACTGGTGGAAACGATTCCGGATTTCCACAACGTCGAAACCCGGCTGGGCGCGTTCCGGGAGGTACTGAAAACCGATCCGCTGGGCCGGGCCGGGGAGGTAGCCCGGGAAATTGATTTCGTGGAAGCGCGGGCGGCCGAGATGCCCACCCTTCTCCGGTTGGGGCGCGCGGGCACCATTCCGTTGCGAACCACGCACAACGACACGAAATTCAACAATGTTTTGCTCGACGCGGAAGGCCAGGCGCGGTGCGTGGTGGATCTCGACACGGTGATGCCGGGATACGTCGGCTACGATTTCGGCGACTCCATTCGCACCCTGGTCAACACCGCCGCCGAAGACGAAGCTGACCTCGGTAAGATTGGCCTCCACCTCCCGTTCTTCGAAGCCTACGCCCGCGGCTTCCTGGAAGAAACGGCCCACTTCCTCACCCCCGCCGAACGAAACACCCTGGCCTTCGGCTGCCGACTGCTTCCCTTCCTGATGGGACTCCGCTTCCTGACCGATCACCTGGGCGGCGATCTTTACTACAAGATCCACTTCGAAGGCCACAACCGGCAGCGGGCGCGGGCGCAGTTTCGGTTGCTCGAATGCCTGGAAGCCCAGTATTCTACTCTGCAAATTCTCCTCGACCAAGCGGCGGGGAAGTCCTGACGCCACGCCCGGATGCTCCCGGTCGCCGTTTTCCAAAAAAAAATCCCCGCCAGTAGCGGGGATTTTTTTAGCCTAAAACCTAATTCTAAATCCTGTTCAAAATTGCAAGGTCTGTGCCAATAAATCTTTTCGAATAAAAAGCAAAAGTCACGCTTGTAGGAAAACGTCCGATTGGACGGGAGCGATCCGTCAACCACACCCGTTTGCAACTCAGAGGGGTTTGTCCGTGTTTTTACTCCCATTTTTCGGACTAAATACCTACTTATCCCGGATTATGTCGAGAATAATACCCATATATCCGTTCCATTTGACAAATTTATTACTTCTCCGTTGAACGGGTCGGGGGTGACCGATCCTAAAAAGACGGATCTGACTCGCTCTTTATTCGGATGAAAGCCCCCGGATCCGGACTTGCCAAGCCACCGCCACCGAACTGGTCCCGCCGACTGGAGAGCCGGTCTCAAAAAATTGGTTGAATGCCTAGTAAATCTATGGAGTTGCGTTTGGAGAATTCAAAAGTAGCGCTACCTTTGCTGCGTCATTTGCCCAAAAGGCTTCTTATACAGAAGGGAGGAGAGACCGGCTCGACGAACCCCTAGCAACCTGTACTGTGAGCAAGGTGCTAATTCCGGACCTGAATTTTTGGGGAATATAAAGATGCATCAATGAACCAGTTCGTTTACCCCCTGGCCGGTTTGTTTCCGGCTCCCGCGAAGGCTCCGTCCCGCGCGGCATCGACTGCCTTCGTTTTCTTGGCCGGCCCGGCCTCCGTCGGTCAGCCCGGCAACGGCCAACCAGCCGCCCAAAAGCACTGTTGTTGTTGTTAAACTCCGCCTTTCCGCAGCCATTCCGTTCCGTTTATTGACGAAAGTTTCCTTGTCCGACGTCCGCCGACCACCAGCGGGTTCCTCACGCGGCCATTTCGTTGCCGGCCGGCGGGTATTTCCCAACCCGCTTTCCAAAATCATTCACCAAAACCTACTCATTCACTGATGATGAAAACACGCGTATTGATCGGACTGTTGTTTTTCCTTGCCACCCACTCGTTTGCCCAAACCGATTCCGCCGGGGAACGCATCACCGGCCGGGTAACCAGTGCCAAAGACCGTTCCGCGTTGCCGGGCGTGAGCGTTTCCGTTAAGGGAAGCACCCAGGGCACCGTTACCGACGCGGAAGGCCGGTTTGCGTTGGCAGTTCCTCCCGCGGGAACCCTGGTATTCAGTTACATCGGCTACCTGTTCAAAGAGGTAATCGTTAAGAGCGGGTCCAACGGGGTTGACGTTGCCCTGGAAGAGGACGCGAAGGAGCTTTCCGAACTGGTGGTGGTGGGCTACGGGCAACAAACCCGGCAAAGTCTGACGGGCTCGGTCGCGTCGGTGACGGCCGCCGACATCCGGGACATTCCCGTGCCGAGCACCGACCAGCTTCTGCAAGGCAAAACCACGGGCGTGCAGGTGACGGCCAACTCCGGGGTGCCCGGCGGGGGCATCTTCATCCGGGTGCGGGGCACCAACTCGGTCAACGCGGGCAACGATCCCCTGTACGTGATCGACGGGGTGTTCATCAACAACACCAACCTGATCACCACGGGCCTGGGCAACCAGGTGGCTTCCAATCCGCTGGCCGACCTGAACCCAGCCGACATCGAATCCATCCAGGTGCTGAAAGACGCCAACGCGACGGCCATTTACGGATCGCGGGGAGCCAACGGGGTGGTACTGATCACCACCAAGCGCGGCAAGGTCAACGCCCGCTCCCGCATCAATTTCAGCACCTACCAGGGCTGGTCGCAAGCAGCCAAGAAATACGAGGTGGTAACCGGTCCGCAACTGGCGGAATTGGAAAACGAGCGCCATTTAAACGACGGCGGTGATCCCACCCGGCTGCCCTTCCCGAACCCGGCCGACGAACCCACCTACGACCGCATCAGCGACCTGTTCCGCACCGCCCGTACGTCGGACTACGAACTGTCGGTGACCGGCGGCAACGAAAAAACCACGTTTTACGTGGGCGGTGGGTATTTCCGGCAGGAATCGGTGGTGCAGCCTTCCAACTTCGAACGCTACAGCGCGCGGGTAAACCTCGACCACTTTTTCAGCGACCGCCTCAAGGTCGGCACCAGCAACGCCCTCGCCCGCACGGGACGCAACGTGAGCAGCAACGACAACAACCCCACGGGCGTCATCAACTCCGGCTTGTACCCGCGTTCCAACCTGCCGGTGTTCAACACCGACGGTTCCTACGCCCTGTACGGCAACTTCGACAACCACCTGGCGCTGATCAACCACCTGAACAACGACGCCGTCGGGCACCGGGTGATCAGCAACGTGTACGCCGAGTACACCTTCTTCGAGGGCCTTTCGCTGCGCAGCAGCTGGAGCATCGACTTCAACGACGCCTACGAGAACAACTACACCAACACGTTCATTTCCGCCGGCCGGGCCTCGCAGGGCCGGGCGGTTTCGGCCTTGACGCGCGACATTACTTTGCTCAACGAGCAGGTGTTGTCCTACCGGAAGGAATTCGGCGAACGGCACCGCCTCTACGCACTGGTCGGCAATACGATCCAGAAAAACACGTTCGGACGCACCACCCTGAACGGCCAGCAGTTTCCGAGCAACGACTTCCAGACCATCGCCAGTTCGGCCACGCAAACCGGCTCGTCCAGCCGGTCGGCGGCGGGATTGGTTTCCTACTTCGGCAAGGTCAATTACTCCTACCTGAACCGCTACTCGCTGGAGGGGAGCCTGCGGGCGGACGCTTCCTCGCGCTTCGGGGCCA
>JACMKY010000036.1 GCA_014379925.1 Cytophagales bacterium
CGTTTGTGCTGGCGGGCGCGTCAGCCCTCCTAATCGCCTTGCTGACGGTAGGCTTTCAGGCCATCAAGGCAGCCGTAGCCAATCCGGTGAAGAGCCTGCGGACGGAGTGACCAACGAAGGGAAACGAGCATTCGCCATTCACTTGAAGATTTCCGTTGTCTGCACGACAATGCGGGTGGCGGGATCGGTGATGATTCCGGCGGTGACCGTATTGATCGGCTGGTTGGGTAAAATCAAATGTACGGTTTTAAAAGTGGGAATGATTACCCAGTACGATTGCACCCCCGCTCCGAAGTAAGTAGCCGCTTTGTCCGTCAGGTCTTGTAACCCTTGGGTAGGCGAGAGAATTTCGAAGACGCTGAGCGGTGGGGTAGTCATCCGAACTTCGTCGTTGAACCAATCACGGGGGAGTTTCGGGTAAACGGCCAGGTCGGGCGTGGCTTTACCCGTCGTTAACTCCAAACTCGACTCGGCCAGGAAGTCGTATTCATTTTCGTAATCTCTCAACAGTAGAAAAGACAAGCGGCTTTGAATCAGGCCGTGGTTTCGGCCAGGCATGGGTTTTCCCCGTTCGAGTTCGTAGTCGGAAAGCAGTTCGGTCGTTTCCACTGGCTGGCCCAATTTTTTACCAATATCAGAACGAAAATCTACTTGCGCAATAGCGCAATCTTCTCGGGTGGTGTGGAAACACCCCGCATCAAATGGAGTATCCCAAGGACACGGTGGCTAACCCAGTGAAAAGCCTGCGGACGGAATGAAGGAAGCGGGGACGGAGCGGGAACGGGAGTGCTTGGTGAAAACTCATTACCCCTTGCTCATTCCTTCGCCCAGACTTCGTTGATCGGGTTGCCCGTGCTGCCCGATCCCGTATGGTGCCAGTCCCCGCCTTTCACCGCGTAGCCAAAGGATAGTTTCGTACCGATCCGGCCCGGGTCGCGGGAAAAAAACTCGATGCTTTCCGTGTACGTTCCGTCCGCGGCGGTGTAGGTGCCGCCTCCGGTGCCGGAAAACTGCTTGGTGGCGGTGTTGAAAGCCGCCCACTGAAAACGGGAACCCGACAGGATCTTGACGGTCTTGCGGGGGCCGCGTGGCATGGCCACCGGTTGACCCTCCCGTTCCCTCGCCCGAATCCGCCAGGCCCCGGCCAAGGGTGACGTTCCCGTCGCCGTGGTTCCACCCGGCGGTTCCTCCGCGCGTACCCACTCTTCTTTCGTTTGGTTGTCCAAAAAGTTCAATTGGTCACCCTTCACCGTAAAACTGAAAGTGACCGAAGCACCCACCCGGGCCGAATCCGCGGTGTTGTATTCGAAGGTATCGGTGCACTTTCCGTCCGCTACCGAGTAGGTCCCGCCGCTGGCGCCAATGAACCGCTTGCCGGCCAAATCATAATGGGCCACCATGAAATAATTGTCGGACCGGATCTGGATGGCCATTGTCCCACTGTCTTCTGGCTGACTGGCGTCGGGCCGCACCAAACGCCACGCACCGGCCAGGGGATTGGACGGGACCACGACCGCCGGCTGGGTAGAAGGCCCGGGAACCGACGGGGGAAGGGTACTCACCACCGCGGTGAGGAGCCAGACGGACCATAAGTAAGCGCGTAACATCGTTGGGTACGTTTGGAATTGGGCACGGCACCCCATCCGCGGGACGCCGCCAGTCTGCGCACAATAATAGGCATATCTTTCCGCCAACCGGCGTGTCCAACAAAATATTCCCGGGCAGTGGCGGCCGGCAATCATCCACCCGGCTGCCATAATAAGCGGGTTGAAAACCCCCGCGTCGGCTTACCCTCTTTCCAGCCCAGGGTGTCCGCTAACGAACAACCCCCGTCCGATTCCGGACACCCGCTGGCAAATGAGCATTCGTAATCCTTTCACTAACAGACACTTGTTGAACTGTCAGCGAGTGGTGAGAGATTTGCGAGCGGAACCGCCGGGGGTAGCAACCCCATCGATCCTTGCTATGCTCTACCACTACCTCACCATCGCCGGGCGGACCCTGCTCCGCCACAGAAGTTACGCATTCCTCAACGTGCTGGGGCTGGCGTTGGGCATCACGGGGAGCCTGGTGATTTACGCGTGCCTGAAGCACGAACTGGGCTTCGACGCGTTTCACACCCAGGCCCACCGCACTTACCGCGTGGTGCAGCACAACCGGACCGCCGACGGAATGCAATACTGGAATACCACGGCCTACCCGTTGGCGGAAGCGTTGCGCCAGGATTTCCCGGAGGTAGCGGTGACGCAGACCGCCGGACCGGTGAGCCGGATCATCAGTTCGGAAGATGAGAAGGGATCGGTGAACCGGTTTGAAGAAAACAAAGTGCTCTTTGCCGACCCCCACTACCTGACGCTCTTTGATTTCAAGGGCATGTATGCTGGTGGAAAAAACAACCTGTGGCTGGAAGGAAACCCCCGGACCGCCCTGTTGGCGCCCCATTCGGTGGTGCTTACCCAACGGCTGGCCGACCGGTATTTTGGGAGGGCAGTTGCCCGTCGGCAGCCGTTGGTGGGCAAGACGCTCCGGCTCAACAACCGGGAGGTGCTGACCGTAACCGGCGTCATCCGAAACCCGCCCTCCAACACCAACCTGCCGTTCGAAATGCTGATTCCGTATTCGTTTTTCAAGCGGAACAATCTCTACGAGGCCAACAATTGGTCGGGTAACTACCAGGGAACCACGTACGTGCGTCTGCCGGAGGGATACGATCCGAAGCAATTGGAGCGCAAGCTGGTTGCTTTTCAAAAGAAATACCTAACGCCCGAAGATGACCAGCGTATTGCATACCGGCTGCAACCATTGAAAGCGCTTCACACCGAGACCTTGTACGGCAACAGCCCGGGAAGCTACGTAGTCGGGGAGAAAATGCTGGGGGCACTGGTCAGTTTGGGGGTTTTCCTGGTGGTGATCGCCTGCGTGAACTTCATTAACCTGAGCACCGCGCAGGCAGTGAAGCGTTCGAAAGAAGTGGGGGTTCGGAAAGTGCTGGGCGGCACCCGCTTCCAGCTTTTCGGGCAGTTCATGGGCGAAACGTTCCTCATCACCTCGGCCGCCACGCTACTTGCCCTGGCGGTCACCGATCTGGTGCTGCGTCAGCTCAACCAACGGTTGGCGCTCATCAGCCTCAACCTGTCGTTGGACCCAACCATCGGATTTTTTGCCCTCCTACTCACGCTCGTCATTGCGTTGCTGGCAGGTGGCTATCCGGCGCTGGTGTTGTCTGCCCACCGACCGGTTTCGGCGCTAAAAGGCAAAATTATTGGCCGTGGGCGGGGCTTGTCCCTGCGCCGGGCCCTGATCGTGTTGCAGTTCGGCATTGCCCAGTTGCTGATTGTGGGCACCCTGGTGATGGGGAGTCAGATGGCGTACTTTCGCAACAAGGACCTCGGGTTTACCAAGGACGCCATCGTGACCATCAACGTGCCCGATCCGCAACCCGGCAAGTTAGAGGTGCTGCGCGGGCGCTTGCTGCAACACCCCAACGTCAAGGCAATCAGCTACGCGTCGGGCGTTCCCACGACTACCAACGGGCACTACGGCACGGACTTCCGCCTGCAACACGAACCGGTGGCAATGATGCGGGCAGCGGAGATGAAAGTGGTGGATCTGGATTACCGGCGGCTCTACAACCTTCAACTGGTGGCCGGCAAGTGGTTGAGCGAGTCGAACCGGGTGGGCGATCGTTTCAACGGCTTCGTGGTGAACGAGACCCTGGTCAGGATGCTGGGATTCACCCCCGGGGAAGCCATTGGCAAACCGATAGTCATCAATGAAGGAGGGGCGCCCATCATCGGCGTGGTCAGGGATTTTCACAACAACTCCTTACAGGAGAAAATCACGCCTTGCCTGCTGTTCTACTGGGACACCGGTTTCTTCGACGAAGCGGGTGTTCAACTCCAATCCCGGAACGGCCAGCCCTTGAACGTGCGCGAAACGCTGGCTTTCGTAGAAAAGACCTGGAAAGAAACTTTTCCCGACGGCGTGTATCAATACGCCTTTCTCGACGAATACCTGACCCGCAATTACCTGGTGGAAGAACTGGCATTCGGGGCGTTCAAGATCTTCGCTATCCTCGCCCTCTTCATCGGTTGCCTGGGATTGTACGGCCTGGTGTCGTTCCTGGCCGAACAGCGCACCAAAGAAATCGGCATCCGCAAAGTGCTGGGAGCGAGCGTATCCCACATCGTGCTGCTGTTTTCCGGGGAGTTTATCCGGCTGATTGCCATCGCCTTCGGGCTGGCCGCGCCACTCGCCTGGTACGGAATGAACAAGTGGCTACAAGATTTCGCCTACCGCATCGACATCGGCTGGGGCGTATTTGCCCTGGCCGGCGCCGCCGCGTTGCTGATCGCGCTGCTGACGGTGAGTGTCCAGGCGGTCAAGGCGGCGGTGGCCAACCCGGTGAAGAGTTTGCGGACGGAGTGAATTCAATGTTCAATAATCAATGATCTCCACCGGACGAAGGCAACGATAATACATTTGATAATTGACATGCTGCGTAACTACCTCAAAATCGCCCTGCGGAACCTGAGCCAAGGCCGGTTCTACGCCCTCCTGAACATTGCCGGGCTCACGCTGGGCATCACGGGTTGCCTGCTCATTGCCCTCTACATCCTGGAGGCCGTCAGCTACGACCGTTTTCACGCGCGGGCCGACCGGATTGTGCTCCTGCAACAACACGAAAACAGCGCGGGCAGCGGGGGCAAGTTTGCCGGGGAGCTGAAAGCCCGCTTTACCCAAGTGGAGGAAGCGGTTCGGCTGCACAACGTGAATGCCCTGATCGGCAGGGAAACGGTCGCGCATTACGAACCGCGTTTCTATTTTGCCGACAGCACCCTCTTCAAGGTGTTCTCCTTTGCGCTCGTGGAAGGCGATCCCGCCACCGCGTTGAAGGTTCCGTACGGCGTGGTGCTTTCCCAACGGATGGCCCAAAAATACTTTCCCAACGAAAACCCGGTGGGCAAGTTCCTCCGGTACAACAACCGCGTGACGCTCAACGTGACCGGGGTGCTGCGGGATCTGCCCGAAACTTCGCACCTGGCCATCGACTTCCTCGGCAATTTCGCCAACGCCAACGAACTGGTCGGCTGGGACGTGTCTGCTTCGTACTGGGGCGGCCAGACCCTCACGTACCTGCTGCTCACCGGGGAAACCGACCAGGCCGGGGTAGAAGCGCAATTCCCGGCTTTTGTGAAGCAAACCGGCGACCCCAACGCCGCGGTCTGGAAACTGGGCCTGATTCCCCTGCGCGACATTTACCTGCGGACCAAACTCGACGGGGGCGTGAAGGCACCGAATGCGATCGAGTACGTGTACATTTTTTCCACCGTCGCCGCCTTCATCCTCCTCCTGGCCTGCTTCAACTACGTCAACCTGGCGACGGCCCGTTCGGCCACGCGCGCCAGGGAAGTGGGGGTGCGGAAAGTGGTGGGGGCGGTGCGCACCCAACTGGTTGCCCAGTTTCTGAGCGAGTCGGCGCTGTTTACTTTCCTGGCGGTGGGGTTGGCCCTCGGCCTGACGGAAGGACTGCTCCCTTTCTTCAACCAACTTGCCGAAGGGCACTTCTCTACCGCGGCGTTGTACCGGCCCGCTTGCCTGGGCGGTCTGCTGGCGGCGGCGTTGGTGCTGAGCCTCTTTACCGGCGGGTACCCGGCGCTGGTGCTGTCGGCGTTCCGGCCGGTGGAAGGGCTGAAGGGCACGCTGGTGAAAGGGGCGGGCAACGGGCGGTTTCGTCAGGCGTTGGTCGTGATCCAATTCAGCATTTCGGTGGTGATGGGGGTGGCCACGCTGGTGGTGTGGGAGCAATTGGACTACGTGAACCACAAGGATCTGGGGTACCGCCGCGAACAGGTACTGACCCTGGATTTTCGGGACGCGCCGGATGATTTGAAAACAGGCTTCAAACGCGAGGTACAAGCGCTGGCCGCCGTGCAGTCGGCCACGGTCTGTTCGAGTCAGCCCGGCAGCGGTGCCATCCGCATCGACAAGCTAACGAGCGAATTCGTCCCGCCGGGCGCTCCCGACGGGGGCCTGCGCCACCTCCATACCGATGCGGACTACCTCCGTACCTTCGGCATTGAACTGGTGGAAGGGCGTGATTTCGACGCGGCTCGGTTGGCCGATCGGGAAAGTTTCCTGATCAATCAGGCGGCCCTGGATTACTTCGGCTGGAAGTCAATCGCGGGCAAGCAACTGGGCTACTACACCTACGAAAGCAACCCCGACGGCAGCTACCGCGAAATTCCCGTGCGGGGCGAAGTGATCGGGGTCTTCAAAGACTACCACCACGCGGACCTGAAGAGCCTAATTGCCCCGATGATGATTTCCGTCAAGCCGGAATGGGCGGGCCAGTTGGCGATCAGGATTCGGGCGGGCACCGACGTCCGGCAAACGGTCCGGTTGATTGAAGCCAAATGGAAGCAACGGTTTCCCGCCGCGCCTTTCGAATACGGTTTCCTGGACGAGGCCTTTGACCGCACGTACCGAACCGAAATTAAAACCGGCCGGATATTCGGCCTGTTTGCCACGCTGGCCATCGTGATTTCCTGCCTGGGCCTGTTCGGATTGGTGGCCTATACCGCCGGGCAGCGCACCAAGGAAATTGGCATCCGCAAGGTGCTGGGGGCTTCCGTATCCAGCCTCGTGGGTTTGCTTTCCAAGGATTTTCTCCGGCTGATCCTGCTGGCGAACGTGGTTGCCGGGCCCCTGGCTTACTACGCCATGCACCGTTGGTTGGACAGCTTCGCCTACCGCATTTTCATCGGCTGGTGGACTTTCGCCCTGGCCGGCGGCGGCGCCCTGGCGATCGCCTTGCTGACGATCAGTGTCCAGGCCATCAAGGCGGCGGTGGCCAACCCGGTGAAAAGCTTGCGGACGGAGTGAGATCAGGCGAAAATGCCTGGCAGCGGCAGTTCGATACCCGTGCCGGCGTCGCGCAGGGTATCATTGCCGTGGAAGAACTGGTAATGACCCGGCTGGTCGTACACCAGCACGGCTTGCAGGCTAGGGACAACCACCCAGCAGGATTTTACCCCGAACGCAAAGTAGCGGGCTACTTTTTCGATCATCTCTTCGAGGCTTTGCGAGGGCGATTGAATGTCGATGCAGAGCAAGGGCGCGTCCGAACGTTTGGCGGGTAGAGCATTGAGGTAATCCAACGGGAAAGAAGGGTAGAGCAACACATCGGGGGTTGCGCCATCCGGCACGGTTGCTAAGGAGACTTCCGATACGACGCGGTACGATTGGCGGTAGTGGCTTTTCAGCTCGAAAACCAGGTTGGCCTGGATGGCGCCGTGAAGGATGTTGGGCATGGGTTTACCCCGTTCGAGTTGGTAGTCGGAAAGCAGTTCGGTCGTTTCCATTGGGCAACGTTTTTTCAAAAATAACCAAATATAAATAAGGGCATGCTGAAAAATTATCTGACGGTTGCCGTTCGCAACTTCCTCAAGCACAAAACCTACTCGTTTATCAACCTGCTGGGTTTGGGCGTGGCCATTGTCTGTTGCCTGTTGCTCGGGCTGTTCGTGCGGCACGAGTGGAGCTACGACCAGTTTCATCCCCAATCCAACCGGCTGTACCGCGCGTGGGTGCGGGAAATCTACCAAAAAGAAGTTTTTACCGACATTGTAACGCCTTACCCGCTGGGGCCGGCGTTGGCGGCAGCGTATCCCGAAATTACGGCCACCTCGCGCGTGGAAGCAATCAACGGGACCGTGCGGAAAGGAGCGGACGTACTCAACGAAAGAATGCACCTGGTGGATCCGGGATTCTTCCGCCTGTTCGACTTCCCCCTGGTTCAAACGGGCGGGGCCCATCCACTGGGGCAACCCAACGGCGTGGTGTTGACGGAAGAGATGGCCAAGAAGTATTTCGGGGGAACCAACCCGGTGGGGCGAACGCTGAACATCCAATTGGATACGACCACGGAGGCCTACACGGTGACGGCAGTGGCCCGCAACGTGCCGGCCAACTCCAGCATCCGTTTCGATTTCCTGCTCCCCTTCGGGAAGATCAAGGCAATCCGCTCCGAGAATCGCCTGAAAAGCTGGTTCAACATCAGTGCCGAAACCTACGTGCTGCTGCGACCGGGCACGGATCCGAAACGACTCGCGGCCAAATTTCCGGCGATGGTAAAAGCCGCCCTGGGCGAAAAGTACCGTCCCGGTGAGTACGTGGTCAACCTGCAACCCCTGACGGCCATTCACCTGGACAATTCCGTTCCTCCGGGCATTGAGCCCACCAGCGATCCGGCGTACTCCTACGTGCTGGGTACCATTGCGTTGTTCGTCCTGGTTATTGCCGGCATCAATTTCACGACGCTTTCCATTGGCCGCTCGGCGGGTCGTGCCCGCGAAGTGGGGGTGCGCAAGGTAATGGGTGCCGGGCGCAACCAACTCATCCGCCAGTTTTGGGGCGAAGCCCTGCTGATGACGGGCCTGGCCGTGGTGCTGGGCGCGGTTTTGGCCAGGATCCTGTTGCCCGCTTTCAACCAATTGGCCGGGGTGCCCCTGTCGTTCGCACCGGACCTGACCACCGCTTTGTTCCTGCTGGCGCTGGTTGCCGGAGTGGGTTTGGCGGCGGGCAGTTACCCGGCGTTGGTGTTGTCCGGTTTCCGGCCCGTCGAAGTGCTGAAGGGTAAGCTGAACGTGAAGGGGGACCGCAGTTGGTTTCAACGCAGCTTGGTCGTCGTGCAATTTTCGCTCTCGATTTGCCTCATCGTGGGCACCCTGGTCATGAACCGGCAACTGGACTACTTGCAAAGCAAACCGTTGGGTTACCAAACCAACCGCACGGTTGTGGTGCCGGTGGGCCGGGGAGGCGACGAGGGAAGGCGAATGGTGGAATTGTACCGCCACGCCCTGGGTAGCCACCGGGAAGTAGAAAGCACCACGGCTTCGGCTTTTCCCTTTGGGGCGGGTCCGTGGGGCGAGATGGGCTACACCGACCAGGGGCAGAAGTACCGGACGTTTCAATTCAACGTGGTCGATCCCCACTTCCTACCTACCTACGGAATCAAATTGGTGGCCGGACGCAATTTTGAGCCCGACAACCCGGTTGACCAGCACCAGTCCATTCTGGTCAACCAGGCTTTCGTGAAGGAATACGGCTGGCAAGATCCCCTGAACGCGCAGTTGCCGGGGCGTTTTCATCCCCACCGCATCATCGGCGTGACGGAGGATTTCCACTACGAATCGCTGCATTCGGCGGTGCGTCCGCTGATGCTCGTCGTACGGCCGGATTCAATGTACGAACACATCGAAAACATCAACGTTCAATCTTCGCCGCGCCCGGACGTTTCGGTGCGGTTGGCCGCGGGCAACTTGTCCGAGCAGGTGAAGTTGCTGGCGCAGGCGTGGAAGTCGGTGGTACCCAACGAGCCGTTCAGTTACGCTTTTGTAGACCAGAACCTGGCCAACCAGTACCAATTGGAGCGGCGAATGGGCAGGATGGTGGGCATTGCCTCCCTATTCTCCGTGGGCATTGCCTGCCTGGGCCTGTTTGGCTTGGCCACCCTGGCCGTGACCCGGCGCACCAAGGAAATTGGCGTTCGCAAAGTGCTGGGCGCTTCCCCCGGCGACCTGGTAAGCCTGCTCGCCAAAGACTTCGTGGTGCTGGTGCTGATTGCCAACGCCATTGCTTGGCCACCCGCGTGGTGGGCGTTGAACCGGTGGCTGCAGGATTTCGCGTTCCGCGTCGGCGTAGGCTGGGAAGTGTTTGCCCTGGCGGGTATTTCGGCGCTGCTGGTTGCCTTGGCAACGGTCAGTTTCCAGGCGGTGAAGGCGGCGCTGGCCAACCCGGTGAAGAGTTTGCGGACGGAGTGAGCGATTAACGAAAAATATCGGCCAGATTTAATTCTACCCCCGTAGCCGGATCCTGGAAAGTACCCTCGACGTAGATTTTAACCGGTTCGTTGGGCGCAAACAGGTGAACGGCTTTGATCGTCGGCACCACCAGCCAGGCTGACTGAACGCCGCCGGGAAAGTAGATCTTGCGGATTTTACCGGTCAGTTCGTCAAAGGCTTGGGTGGGCGAAAGGATTTCGATGGCGGTAATGGGGGGAGTGGGGTAGCGGATGACGTCTTCCTCCCAATTGAAGACCAGGTTGCGAAAAATAGCAATGTCCGGTTTGGCCCGTCCGGAGGGAAGTTCCAGTTCCAGTTCGGGCATGATGTCGTATTGGGCATCGTAGGCCGAAAGCAGCAGGGTAATGCGGTAGGTCAGGCGGGAATGGTTGAGCGACATTGTCTCCTCCAGCGGGGTTTCAGTTGGGCGGTATTCCACTGGGCGGCGTTCCGCTTCGGTAACTTCAACGGCCTTCGTTTCCATAGTAACGGGTTTTTTCAAAGATAGCTAAAACCAGAATTGTATGCTACGCAACTACCTTGTGATCGCGCTCCGCAACCTGGGACGAAATCAGGTCTATTCTTTCATCAACGTCTTCGGGTTGGCCGTGGGCATGGCAACCAGCGTGCTGATTCTGCTGTGGGTGCAGGATGAACGGAGCTACGACGCCTTCCACCGCCACGCCGACCGGACGTACCGGGTGCTGGTCAACTTCCGGTCCGGGGGAAGTTCGACGTACGAATCTACTCAGTCACCGCTGGCCGGGGCGGCCCTCAAGGAAATTCCGGAAGTGCATTCCGCCGTTCGCCTGACAACCGCGGAGGAAAAGCTTTTTACGTTCGGCGACCAGGCTTTCACCGAAAAGCGGGGCCTCTACGTAGACCCCTCCTTCTTTGAGGTGTTTGACGTTTCGTTTCTGAAGGGAAACGCCCGAACTGCCCTGCCTGATACCCGTTCGGTGGTCATCACCCAGTCGGTGGCCCGCAAGTACTTTGGCAACGGGAACGCCCTCGGCCAAGTCATCCGCGTCGGCAACGCCCACGATTACCGGGTTACCGGGGTGGTAAAGGACTTTCCGGCCAATACCCACCTGCAGTTCGACTGTTTCTTTTCTTTCCAGGCTTTCCGGGAAATGGGCTACGACTTGGACAACGACTGGGGCAACTACAACTACTTCACGTACCTGTTGCTGCGGGAAAACGTTTCCGCCGGGGCCGTCGCCCCCAAACTGTCCGCCATCCTCCAGCGCCGGGCGGAGAAGGGCGAACCGCAACCAACGGCGCTGCTGCAACCCTTGCAGTCCATTCACCTCGACACCGATTCCGACGGGCGGGCCGACACCCAAACGATCGACATCTTCACGGTGGTGGCCGGCTTGATCCTGCTTATTGCCTGCATCAACTACGTCAACCTGGCCACCGCCCGGGCTACCCAACGCGCCAAGGAGGTGGGCGTGCGTAAGGTGATCGGGGCCAACCGAAGCCAACTGGTGGGGCAGTTCCTGGGCGAGTCGGCCATCGTGTTCGGCCTGGCCCTCGGGCTGGCCCTGCTGCTCATCGGATGGCTGATTCCGCTCTACAACGACGTGTCCGGCAAGGAGCTCGCGTTCAACCTGACGGACCGTTCGGTTTGGTCGGTGTTGCTGCTGACCGGCGCGACGACGCTGCTGGTGGCGGGCGGGTACCCGGCGCTGTTGCTTTCCTCCTTCCAGCCGCTAAAGGTGATGAAGGGCAATTACCTTCCCGCCGGCGGGAACGCCACTTTCCGCCGGGGGCTGGTGGTTGCCCAGTTCACGTTTTCCACTGCGCTGGTCATCGGCACGCTGGTGATCGGCAAACAGTTGCGGTACATCCAACAGAAAAAGCTCGGCTACGACCGGGAAAATGTCTTCGCCGTGACCATCCAGGGCGACATTGGCCGGCACCTGAGGGCGGCGAAGGGCGAACTGCTCCAGCAACCCGGCATCGTGGGAGCCACGGTGGCCAGTGGCAATCTGCTGCGTGTGTACAGCAGTTCGGTGCCGGACTGGGAGGGCCGCGCCCCGAACGTGAACGTGGTGATGAATCAGCTTTCGGTAGACGGCGACTTCCTGCGGGTGTTCAACGTCGAGATGGCGCAAGGGCGGGGCTTTTCCCCCGACCGGGCCGATTCCAACGCGTACGTGCTGAACGAAGAGGCGGTCCGGCAAATGGGCATGAAAGACCCGGTGGGCAAGCGCTTCACCTTCCACGGGGTGCCGGGAACCATCATCGGCGTCACCCGGAACTTCCACTTCCAGTCCGTCCACGAAAAGATCGAGCCGTTCGTATTCTTCCAATCGCCCGGTTGGGTATACCAGTTCTTCATCAAGACGACCGGAAAAGAAACCCAACGGGCCGTAGCGGGGGCGGAGAAGGTATGGAAGCGGTTCAACCCGGCGTATCCGTTCGAATACACCTTTCTGGACGAAACCTTCGACCAGATGTACCGGACCGACCAGCGGACGGGCAAGCTCTTCGACGCCTTTGCCCTGGTCGCCATCCTAATCTCGTGCCTGGGCCTGTTCGGGCTGGTCACTTACACGGCGGAGACCCGCACCCGGGAAATTGGCATCCGCAAGGTGCTGGGCGCGAGCGTGGCCAGCATCACCGCGATGCTTTCCAAGGATTTCCTCCGGCTCGTGCTCCTGGCCAACGTGATTGCCTGGCCCTTGGCTTGGTGGGCGATGAATCAGTGGTTGGCCGACTTTGCCTACCGCATCGATGTCGGCTGGTGGCCTTTCGCCCTGGCCGGTGGCGCCGCGCTGGTAATTGCCCTGCTTACCGTGGGTTACCAGGCCATCAAAGCAGCAATGGCCAACCCGGTGAAGAGCTTGCGGACGGAGTGAGATCAAGCGAAAATGTCCGGCAGCGACAGCCCGATGCCCGTGCCGGGGTCACGCAGGACGTCGCCGCCGTGGAAGGACTAGTAATGACTCGGCTGGTCGTACACCAGCACGGCTTGCAGGCTAGGGACAACCACCCAGCAGTATTTTACCCCGAACGCAAAGTAGCGTGCTACTTTTTCGATCATTTCTTCGGGACTTTGCGAGAACGATTGTATTTCGACGCAGAGCAAGGGCGCATCCGAACGTTTGGCAAGGGTGTTGGGCAGGGGTTTTCCCCGTTCAAGTTCGTAGTCGGAAAGCAGTTCGGTTGTTTTCATTGGGCAACGTTTTCTCAAAAACAACTGAATAAAAGGGTCTGCTCTACTACTACCTTAGGATTTCGATGTCAGTGATAAGGGTAGCGGATGACGACTTTCTCCCAAAAAAAACCAGATTGCGGAAAATAGCAGGGTCCGGTTTGGCTCGTCCGGAGGGCAGTTCCAGTTCGGGCTTGATGTCGTATTGGGCATCGTAAACCGAAAATAGCAGGGTGATCCGGTAGGTCAGGCGGGAATGGTTGAGCGACGTTGTCTCAACTGCTGATGACGCGGATGAAATGGGCTACGCGCCCTGATTGGATGATGGACAGGGTTAAAAAAATACGAAATTTCGCAATCCCTCAATCATTCTGGTAACATTTCCAACCCTACCAGTATTGGTAGCTCTTCCAATACTCCTAACCTGCAACCCATCGCAACCTGTAACCTGTAACCTGTAACTTGTCACCTGCAACTTGTACCCCGTCAGCCCTTCACAGCTTCTCCTCCAACCACAGGAAACCGCTGCTCAGCAAGAAGAACAGGAAGAAGACGACGGGGGGGATTTCCTGGGGAGTGTATTCCTCCCGGCTGGTGGAACGAGCCGTGGGTTGTTGCTGAACGAAGCGCCGGGTGCTGGTCATTCGCCCGGCGTACTGCACGGTTTTCCAGTCACTGGCCGCGAACACGTAGAAGAAATGGGGGGAGAGTTCGGGCGTCCGGGCCGCGTGCCAACCCCCTACCTCGGGCCAGTAGGTGGCCCGGAAGGGCGGGCCGAACCAATTTTCCTGCCGGAAGCGGAGGACCGTGGACGACGAACCGACGGCCGGTCGTATTTCGGCAGGGGGCGGCTCGCTGACCAGGGAAGTGGATACCCGGGGCGTCAGGGGTTGGTGAACGAACGGTAAGTCGGGGAAGGACCACCGTTGGGCCGCGTACTGTTTCTTGGCCAGCTCCGTCGTCAGGAAGGACCAGTAGGCGGCGTACGGGCCGGTTTTGCCGGCCAGCGCCCAGCGGTGGGTTTCGGTCAGCAGACTGATGGCTACCTTTCCCCAGCCCGTAGCCTGAGCCGCCACGAGCACCCGGCCATCCGCCCCGGTGACGAGCGGCTTGACGCGGTCGGCAAGCGCAAAGCCGTAGGGAGGAACCGTGGTTTCGGGTGCCCGGTCTTCCCCGCCTGGCCACTGCACCCGCACCACCCGGGCGTCTTTTTGCGTTGTTTTTTCCACCCCGAAATCGCGGAACACCGGCAACTTCGCGTCGAAAGGGACTTCGGCGGGCAGCAGCAGCAGGCCCAACCCCTCGTCGTTCAGCGCCCGCTGAAGCGCCCGTTCCTCCGGCGACGACAATTTTTGCAGGGATTGCGCGTCGGCCACCACCAGGTCAAAATTGCGCAACAGGGCAGCCGAAAGGCGACTCAAGTCCGTTTCCGGCGCGTTGAGCCACTCGGTCCGGAATTTCCCCTGGCTGATGGCCGTGCGGATCGCCAGTTCGGATTGCCGCGCCGCCAGGAAGTTTTTCAGGAATTTGATTTCGAAGGAGGGAAAAGCGGTCAACACCAGCACCCGCAGCGGTTCGGACGCGGTCACTTCCACCGGCACCTTTTCCTCCGTCAGCAGTTTCCCCCCGCGCTTGACTTGCAGCTGATACCGGTACTTTCCCGTTTCCTTGGGCTGGTGCCGAAGCTGAAAGGGCTGCGCCACGCCCGAGTCGTCTCCCCGGATTTCCAGCGAATCCCGGGCAATGCCCGCCACCGACAGGTACAGCCGGGTGGGCGCTTTTCCGTTCGTTCGGTACTGTCCGCTCACGCGGAGAAAGTCCCCCGGATTCACCCGCTTCGTCCAGTGCACCCGCGCGACGCCTTCGGGCAACGGACTCGGGTGAAACGCAGTAGGCAGCGAATCCAGGGCTGGCAAGGCGAATTCCGGCAGTCCGTAGCCCAGCAGGTGCAATTTCCGGATGCGCGGAAAATCCCGCCGCCACGCCGCCACGTTCGTTATTTCCGTTGCTCGGTTCGTTTTCAGCCGATAACTGAAAACCAGGGGCTTGACTTCCGGATTGACCCCCAACATCCGGCTCAGGCTGTCCCGGTTAAATCCTTCCGTTAGCAGGATGGCTTCACTGGGGTTCACTTTCCGGGGAATGGAAGGTGGAAAAAGAACCAACAAAACCGACGCCACGGCCACCACACTGGCCACGATGCGCCCAGCCAACCGCCGCCGGTCCGGGCGTTGGATCGCCGACCACACCAGCCAGGCGGTGAACAGGGCGGAAAAGAGGAGCAACGGGTAGGTCATAGATGGGTACTTCTTCGGTATTCACCCGTTGGATACACCGAAGAACGACGATTGGATGACCGGTGGTGGTTCGGACTGCCGCCGAATTGCGCAATTCGGCGACAGTCCGGATTACAATTATACGATACTTTGGTGGTTTTGCTTTGCCGGACGTTGCGGTCAGAGGAGGACACCGCCCTCACCAGCGCGCCGTAACTTTGGTAGCGGTTGGGGTTACTTACCTGAAGGCGAAAACAACGGATTCTTGAGCGGGGCCACCCAGGCCAGACGGGGTTACTTCACCCTTCCCGGGTTTTCGGTCACGAAGGAGGCCCAGCTTTTGCCGCTGTGCTTGGGGGCGTTGTGCTGGTTGACGTGGCAGACCGCCACGGCCAGCGCGTCGGTGGCGTCCAGCAGTTGCTCGGGTTCCTGTTCGAACTTGAGCAGGATGCGGAGCATGTGCGCGACCTGTTCCTTGGAGGCATTGCCGTTGCCGGTGACCGACATCTTCACTTTCTTGGGTTCGTATTCCACGATCGGAATATCGCGGGCCAGCGCCGCCGCCATGGCTACTCCCTGCGCCCGGCCCAATTTCAGCATCGATTGTACGTTTTTGCCGTAAAAAGGGGCTTCCAGGGCCATTTCGTCGGGCAGGTAATCCTCAATGAGTTGGGTGATGCGTTCGAAGATTTTCTTGAGCTTGATTTCGTGGTTGCTATATTTGCTCAAATTGATAACCCCGAATTGAATCAGTTTCAGGTCCTTTTTCTGGATGGCAATCAG
The DNA here is from genome assembly GCA_014379925.1 of Cytophagales bacterium. Lineage (GTDB taxonomy): Bacteria > Bacteroidota > Bacteroidia > Cytophagales > ES-bin-26 > ES-bin-26. The sequence goes on from JACMKY010000036.1 coordinate 16,068, forward strand.
CCCGTAGCCCATGATCCGGGTACCGGGGTCTACCCCCAGGATGATTTTTTCGGCCGGTGTGCTCCAGGGAGTTGCCGCAGGCGTCTCTTTTTCCATCACCCGCGCAAGATAGCAATATTGCCGAAGATGGTTTATGAGTGGATGGGTTTACCGGTAGGGGAGGTTTTGAGGCAGTTGATGATTGATTGTGGTCTTTTAACCAGGCTTGGGTGATTTCGTCTTGCTGCTCATAAACCCATAAACGCTCTTTTGGTAGCCCTCATCTGGTTCCTCCTGCTCCTCTACGCGGCCTTCAACGGGGCGCTGGTGGTGACCTGGCTGCGGATGAAGACCTTCCAGCCTGCCGGCGAACCCCCCTCGCCTCCGCTTCTTCCCCCTTGGGAAGGGGGAGGGGGTTCCGTGTCGGTGGTGGTAGTGGTGCGGAACGAGGCCGGCAACATCGTGAACCTGCTGGAGGATCTCAACCGGCAAACCTACCCCACCGGGCAGTTCGAAGTGATTGTGGTGGACGACGGTTCAACGGACGACACCTTTGGGCTCGTAACCCGTTTCGTCGAGAAGGCCGGGTATCCCTTGCGCCTTTTCTCCCTGTCGACCGACTCGCCTGCCCTCTCCCCCAAGAAGCGGGGCATTACCGAAGCCATCCGGATCGCCCGGGGCGAATTGATCGTGACTACCGACGGTGACTGCCGGGTGGGAACCGCGTGGCTGGCGCTGATCGCGCACGGTTACCGGGACCGCCGGGCGCGCCTCATCAGCGGGGCCGTTACCTTTGAGGGGGAACGCAACCTGCTGGAGAAAATGCAGACCGTGGAGTTTGCCAGCCTGATGGGTTCGGGAGCCTGCGCGTTGCAATGGGGTTTGCCCACGATGTGCAACGGGGCGAATCTGGCCTATCCAAAGGCAGTTTTCGAGGAAGTAGGCGGCTTCACCGGCATCGACCACCTGGCCTCCGGCGACGACGAACTGCTGATGCACAAGATTGCCCGCCGCTACCCCGGCCGCATTTTCTTCCTCCGGCACCCGGCCTCCGTGGTGCGCACCCGCGCCCAGCCCACCCACGGCGACTTGTACCAACAACGGAAACGCTGGGCCAGCAAGTGGAAAGCCTACCGGGACTGGAAGGTGAGCGGGTTGGCCGTGTTCATTTTCCTGAGCAACCTGAGTTTGCTGGTGGCCGCGGGAAGTTGGGCAGTGGGCGAATATCCTTTATCGGCCTTTTTATTACAGGCATGGGTTAAGTTATCAGTTGAGTTCCCGCCGTTGGCCTTGTTTTTAGGTTATTTGCACCCAACCAATCGGGCCCGCCGCCGCACCGCGCTAATTCCACTGGTGCAGCTGGTCTACCCGTTCTACGTGGTGTTTTTCGGCTTGGCCGCCCAACGGAAAGGTTTCGTGTGGAAAGGCAGGAAGATGAGGTAGTTTTGGTTACAGGTTGGCAGGTTACAGGTTGCCGGGCTGCTCTCGCCGATTACGGGACAGCTGGTCCGCCGATGGACTGCCTTCGCAGCGTTCCTTACGGAAGGTCCGGCATTCCGGTGCGGTTGCTTTGCAAGGGTTGCAGGTTAAAATTATCGTTTTTTTGGGAGCCATTATTTTAGCAAAAGACTTCGACCGCAGCGGCGGAAGCCTCCGGAACCAGCCATAATCACGAGCACTTACCCAAGTCCCAAGTAAAATCCTCCGCGTTTTCAAAACCGGGAGGGTGGGTCCGGGTAATCTCAGGTAATCATTCAGGAAAACAACTGCAACCTGCAACCTGCAACCTGCAACCTGCAACTTGAAACCCGTAACCCACCTTC
>JACMKY010000326.1 GCA_014379925.1 Cytophagales bacterium
ACGTGCAGGATGTCGGCAATTTCGTCGTTGCTCAGTTCGGCGTAGAATTTCAGGTGAATCGCTTCCCGCTGCCGGGCCGACAGGCGTTCCAGTAATTCATTGAGGCGGGCCGACTGATATTCAGATAGTTCGGTCTGGATCAGCGCGTGTTCCGCCGTGGGGTCACTGTTGTTGACTTCGTCAAAAGGTAGCGTTTCGTCCGAAACCTGGTTGGCTTGCCGGGCGACTTCGCGGTAAATTTTACGGCGGAGCGATTTGTACAGATACGGGCGGATATAGTCGGTCTCCATTACCTTGTGCCGATAGACCCACAAATCGACAAATAAGTCCTGAAGGCAGTCTTTCAGCAGGTCGGTGTCACGGGTGAACCGGCTTCCGTAAAAGTGCAGATCACGATAAAAGTAGTTGGTCAGTTGCTCAAAAGCAGTCCGGCTCCCCTGCCTGAACTGTTGCCAAAGCTGGACTTCCGTGTCATGGTGTGCATACACGTTTAGCGAGTTACCAGCTTCCGACTTCAGCATAGTCAGGCGAAATTACAGGTAAGAGAATAAAGGTTCCGAAAGCAGCCGGATCAACTGGGTTCTTGTGCAGCAATAGGAAGGAAGTTGAAAACAATACTCACCTTTATGCAATTTTTTCGTAATTTATTTAAAGTTATTGGGTACCTGAGCCCGCTCGCAACGGAATAGTTGAAACAAAAAATGGGTTTATTGATAATAAATGACTGACAAGACCGCCTGACCAACGTTGCCCGATGGAATGGCCATCCCCACCGAGTACCCACCTACATTGCCAAGAAGCAGAATCGAAAGTCGGTCGAGACGTCCATTAGTGAAATCACGGCCCGCTTTCCCAAGCGAATTCACGCCGTGACCCTAGCCGGTTTTCAGTTTAAGCTTTTTCTGTTTGTGATGGCTTATTCCATCTTCAAGTATCTTGCCCTGTAGCTACCAACCTGGGTTAATTACAATGAGCGCAAGGGCAGGAAGCAAGGATGAGTAAGGGAGTGGATGAGTAACGTCGATGCAATGCATCGACGAAACGTTTAAAAGTTCTCAGGCGCATCCCCGTACCTGGACGGTTCCGGCCAGGGAGAGGCTTCGGTGAACGAGTGATTTCCCCCTTCCCGAGTGTCCGGATGCGCCGCCATTTTCGTTTCCGTCCGGCCGACGTACCTTTCCCCAACCTTTTCTAATCAACTATCCCCCATTAGAGTCAGGTACGATTTCGGGGGATGCTTCGGGCAAGGAACTGCCGTGAGAATGCCGCCAACCGCCGACCAGTCAGCAAGAAAGCAGGCGTAGGATAAGCGGGCAAAAGAACCGAAAGCGGAACGGATTCGCCGGTTTCGGGCCAAAAACGCGCTCGGTTGGGACGAACGTCTTCCCGGCGCTGCTTTGATTTACGGGGCCTTCTACGGAACTTTCACTGGTTCTTCCGGCGGCAAACAGGCCGGAATCAACCCCCGAACAGGAGTCGGTGGCCAACGTTGATTACGGACCATCCACTATCCCCTCGTTTACTAAGATCCGAATATAGGTTTGGTTAGAATTACAAATGCGCCACGTCCCTACGTGGCGTTTTTGTTGGCAATAAATGCTAACTTTCCGGATCATTGTTCAAACCGACCTGGTTTGAACGCTTCCCCACCGGCAAAATGGAGTTAGGAAAAATCAGGCAATTCGGCAACGTAGAGTTCCTGGCCCGCCAGATGGTGGAGGGCTTCATCACCGGCCTGCACAAATCCCCTTTTCACGGGTTCTCCGTCGAGTTTGCCGAACACCGCCTCTACAACACCGGCGAAAGCACCCGCTACGTGGACTGGAAGGTGTTCGCTAAAACCGACCGGCTCTATACCAAGCGCTACGAGGAAGAAACCAACCTGCGCTGCCACCTCCTCATCGACACCTCTTCTTCGATGTATTACCCGGAGAAGGACGCGGGCAAAATTACCTTCAGCGTGATGGCGGCGGCCTGCCTGGCCCACATGCTGCAAAAGCAGAAGGATGCCGTGAGCCTCTGCACGTTTTCGCAGCAAATTGAGGTGCAGACCCCCGTGCGATCCACCCCTTCGCACATCCACAAGCTTTTCATCCAGCTAGACGCCCTGCTGGGGCAACCCAAACCCGGGCGCCGCACGGCCGTGGCGGAGGTCATCCACCAGATTGCCGAGCAGATCCACAAACGCTCGCTGGTGGTGCTCTTCAGCGATATGTTCGACCAGGTCACGGAGTCCGAAAAGCTGTTCTCGGCGCTGCAACACCTCAAGCACAACCAGCACGAGGTGCTGCTGTTCCACGTGACGGACAAGAAGACGGAAGAAAACTTCGACTTCGAGGAGCGGCCCTACGAGTTCATCGACCTGGAAACCAACGAAAAGGTACGCGTCCAACCTTCGCAGATCAAGCAGCACTACCAGGCGTACATCCACCGCTTCTACCAGGAGCTGAAACTCAAGTGCGGCCAGTACCGCATCGACTTCATCGAGGCCGACATCGCCCAGGGCTTCGACCAGATCCTCAACGCCTACCTGGTGAAGCGGGGCAAGATGCGGTGATGACCGCCAATCAGCCCGCCAAGGGTTCCAAACGCTCGGCGGGCAAACCGATCCGGTCCGGTTGCTGCCACGCACCGAAGCGGGGAAATAACGGAGAAAGGGTCACCCCGCGTGGCGTCCACGCCAACTCGGCCAAGGCCCGTTCCACCTGGCCGAGGCAAGCCCAACGGTTACCAGCTTCATTCATCAAATCCTAACGGTACCCTAACCACGGGTACATTCTAAAGCCGTTCCTTTGCGGGAGTGCTACCTACTGGTTGGACCTACCTACTGGTTGGAATCGACTATTTAATGCTTTAACCATCCCTGCTTGAGGGGTACGTTTGCTAAAAAAAACGCGGACCGCCGGCTCGTTTTTGCGGTGGACCATCGACTACTGACGGTGAACTATGGACAACGCCCTGGTTCTTGATCTGGTCACCATCAACACCGGGAAGTGCGATGGCAACTATCCGCAACGGGTTGACGGGTTAAAAAAAGGACTGCGGGCCCTCAAGCCGTCCGTGGTTGCCAGCCAGGAGGTCTTTCAATCGGAGGCGGCCGGGGCGGATACGGGGCGGGATCTGGCGGATTTTCTGGGAATGCACCGCTGTTTCACCCCGGCCCGCCCGAAGGACCGGCTGCTGGGGGGTCGGCTGGTTCCCAGCTACTCGGGCCTGGCGGTGCTTTCCGTCCACCCGATCGTAAGGAGTTGGACGATTCCCTTGCCGACGGACGAAAGGGACGGGGAACGCATCGCCCAGTGTTGCCTGCTGGACTGCGTTTTTACCCGCGTACTGGTCATCAACACCCACCTTTCCCACCTCCGGGGGGCATCCTCGCTCCGCCGTCAGCAGCTGGAAACCATCCTGGCGCACGCCCTCCCGGACGGAGGGGAAACCTACGGGGCGGTGTACCTGGGCGGTGATTTCAACGCCGAAAAACAGTCGGAGGAGATGCGCTACCTGGTGAACCACGCGAAGTTTTCGGTCATCAACGGCTACCGGGCCGGCAACGGAGAGCCGCCCGGTTTTACAGTGCCCGCCAAACCGGGGGAAAGTTCCGCCGGAAGCCGGGGGAGGTGCATCGACTATATCTTCTCGGTAACCAAAAAAGGGGAACGCCACCCGACGATCACGCACGCCTCGGTAGTACTCGACGCTCCCGATGAACGAGGCAACTACCCCAGCGACCACTTTGGCGTTCTGGTGAGCGCCCAAATTGCCCCTTCCCGTGGAAAACAGTAGTTTAAAGGTACTGGCCATCAACAGCTTGCCGGCCAACGGCAACGCCGGTTTGAAAATGGTGTTGGGGGTGCTGGGTACGTACGTAATTCCGGTACCCACCCTGCTGCTGTCCGGCATTGGCAGCATTCCGGGGCACGAGCGGTACGCGGTTCCTTTCGAGGCCCTGCTGAAGGGCAGCCTGGCGTTGGCCAAGCGAAGCGGCCAATCCCTGATCGTCTACGTCGGTTACCTGGGCAACGCCCAACAAGCGGGGGTTATTCTCGAAAACCTGGACGGGTTCCGCGACATCATCCGGTTCGTGGTGGTGGACCCGGTCTGCGGCGACAACGGAAGGGCTTACGTACCGGAGGAACTCATTGCTTCCTGGCACCCTCTCCTGCTCCGGGCGGACCTGGCCCTGCCCAACCTCACGGAAGTCGCCCTGCTTTCGGGCGCGAGGGGAGCCCTTGCGTTGACCCAACCGGAAGAATACCTGTCGGCATTCCGGCAAAAGTACCCCGCGTTGGAATGCATCGTTACCGGCGTGACCGAGGGCAACCGCGTGTCCAACCAGTGGTTTAGGGCGGACCACCGGCAGGTTTTCGCCCACCCCCACCATCCCTCCTACTTCAGCGGAGCCGGCGACACCTACGCCAGCCTGTTGCTCTTCTTCTTTTTTTTCAAAGGGTTACCCAAGGAACAAGCCATTCTCAAGGCGGGCCTGGCCGTGGAAATGCTCATCCGGTATTCCGTGCACTTGGGCAGCCCCGATTTGTTGATCCATTCGGAATTCCGGGAAAATCTCAACGCGTTGGCCGATGCCTAGCGGAAACCTTTTTTACGTCATCGGCCCCTCCGGCGCCGGCAAGGACACCCTGATGAACTACGCCCGGGAAAAGATGAACGGCCGGGCGGCCGTCCGCCCCGTACTCTTCGCCCACCGGTACATCACCCGCCCGGCGGAGGCCGGAGGGGAGAACCACGTGTGCCTGAGTCCGACGGAGTTCGCCCAACGGAAGGCCCTGGGTTTTTTCGCCCTCGACTGGCAGAGCCACGGCAATGGTTACGGGATCGGAACGGAAATCCGCACCTGGCTGGGGGGCGGCGCCCACGTGGTGGTCAACGGATCGCGGGAATACCTGGCCGCCGCCGATGAACGCTTTCCCGACCTGCGGGTGGTTCTCATCAGCGTGAGCCCGGAAGTGCTGCGCCAACGCCTGGTCGCCCGGGGCCGGGAAACCGCCGGGGAAATCGAACGCCGGATCGACCGGTCACGGCAAATCGCCCAGGTACACCACCCCCGTCTGCTCCGGCTGGACAACGACGCCCCGCTGGAAGAATCCGGGGCCCGGTTCATCGAGATGCTGGCGGGGTGATGTTTGATTTGGAAATTTAGAAATCCGGGTTTAATGACCAATCGGTTGAAACAATGAAGCAGGCTTTTGATTGTACCTAAACAGTTGAAGGCATCCACGCTTGATTTTCAAATTTTCACATCGCTCGATTTTCAAATTTATTCCCGTGCGCCACCTGGTCCCCGTTGTTCTTGCCTTCCTGGTTCCGCTCCCCGAGTTACACGCCCAAACGGCCGTCATCGAAGGGAAAATCGTGGACCAATCCGAAAAGCAACCGCTCGAATTTGCCACCGTTGCGCTTCACCGTTCCGCGGACAGCACCCTGGTGGGAGGAGTTGTGTCCGATGCGGACGGCCACTTCCGCCTCGAAAAGCTGTCGGCCGGCCGCTACTACCTGGCCATCGGTTTCTTGGGATACGACTCCAGGAAGGTGGCGGGGGTAAACCTGGCCGCTGACCAGCAACTGAACCTGGGCACCGTCCCCCTCTCGGCGGGTCAGCAACTGCTCGATGAACTGATCGTGAGGGGAGAAAAGGCTACCAGTTACCACAAAATAGACAAGCAGGTTTACAACGCCGCCCGGTTCGGGTCCAGCCAGGGGGGCACCGCCACCGACGTGCTCCGGAACCTGCCTTCGGTGGCCGTCAACGGGGAAGGGGAAGTCACGGTGCGGGGTTCGGGGGGCTTCACGGTGCTCATTGACGGGAAACCAGTGCAGTCGGATGCCACGACGATCCTCAGCCAGTTGCCGGCCAATTCGATTGAAAACGTGGAAGTCATCACCGCGCCGTCTTCCAAATACGACCCGGACGGCAAAGCGGGCATCCTCAACATCACCACCAAGAAAGGAACGACCAACGGCCTCTACCTGGTGACCAACGCCCAGGTGGGGCTGCCGAGCGTGGAAACCTACGGCAACGCGGCGCGCCCCCGACGCTTCGGGGGAGACTTCACCGCCAACTACCGGAAAGACCGGTGGGACCTTTCGCTGGGGGCCAACTATAAGCGGGACGACATTGCCGGTTACCGGGATGGGGAGGCCGAAACGGACGGGGGTTCGGTACGCACTACTTTTCCTTCCCTGGGCGAGCGAAGCTACCGGAACTACACCTACGCGCTGCGGGCCACGGCCGCCTACCAAATCAACCCGCGCCATTCCGTGGCCGCCGGATTTTACGGGGGCAAACGCACGCAGTACCGCCGGGCGGACCTTCTCTACCGCCAAAGGAGGGCGGACGCGGGCACGGGCGCGCCGATCGATGCCCTGGACTTCTTCAACAAGAACCTCCGGGAGCGGAAAAGTGACTTCGCCATCGCCAACCTGGATTACACCCGCCGTTTTGCCGACCGATCCACGCTCACCCTGTCCGGCCTCTACGAAAAGACCCAACTGGGCGGCCCGACCGACAACCGGAACGTGAAGCCCGCCGACGAAAGCCAACTCATCAACCGTTCGTTGATGGAGGAAGACAACCCCCTGGACGGATTCCGCTTCAAGGCCGACTACGTCCGGCCCGTCGGCAAGCAGGGCCGGTTGGAAGCCGGGTACCAGTACCGGTACCTGCTGCACCGGGGGGAATTCCGCTACCTCGAGTTGGACCTGGGCACCGGGGCGTGGCTGGTTCGTCCGGACCTGAGCAATGCCATCCGGCTCACCCGGCACATCCATTCCGGCTACGGCCAATACGCCGACCGGGTCGGAAAACTGAACTATTCGGCGGGATTGCGGCTGGAGTACACGGATCGGGTGCTGAACGACGCCAGTACGCCCGCCCCGTACGTCTTCGAGCGGTGGAACCTGTTCCCTTCCGTCAACCTGCTCTACGACCTGGGCCGGAGCTACCAGCTGAAGGCCGGCTACAGCCGCCGCATTACCCACACGACCACCAACGAGATGAATCCCTTCCCGGCCCGCCGGCATTCGGAGGTGCTGGAAGTGGGCGACCCTACCCTACTGCCCGAATACACGGATGCCGCGGAACTGGGCGGCATTAAAAGCTTCGGCAACGGTTCCCTCTTCGCCAACTTCTACCACCGGGGCACCCGGCACGTGATCAACCGGGTGAACAGCGTCTACAGCGACACCATCCTGAACCGCACCTACACCAACGCCGGCCAAGCCACGGCCTGGGGGCTGGAGTTGGGCACCGACCTGAAACTGACCAAATGGTGGAACTGGTACGCGGGCGGCAACGCGTACCGCTACGCCATCGAGGGGGCGGTTTTCAACCGGGAGGTGAACCGGAGGGGCTTTAATTATTCCTTCAACGTCAACACCACGTTCCGGCTCCGGCCCACCCTCAGCCTGCAGGGAAGCGTCAATTACCTTTCGAGGACCGTGACGGCCCAGGGCGAAGATTCCCGGCTCCTGCTGCCGGCCGCCACGCTCCGCAAAATCCTGCTGGATGGCCGGGCGAGTCTCAGCCTGCAGTGGGCCAACATCGATCTGGGCTGGCTCGGATCCAACCAGCAACGCATTGCTACCCGGGGCGATGGTTTCTATTCGTCCACCAACTACATCCAGGAAGTGGACATCTTTCGAATCAACTTCAGCTACCAATTGAACAAACTGGCCCGCAAGGTAAAGTTTACCGAAAGCGAATTCGGGGAGAAGGAGTTTTGAGTGGTCAGGCGGCAATGCCGACCGAAAGTTAGCCTCCTGAGATTTGTCTGCCAAAATCGGCGTTACTTTCCCTCTCGACTGTGCCGCGCTGGCCTACTTTTCGCCCACCAAATCCTTCCAGGCGTAGTAGTGGAACGTCCGGTCGTCGGACATGGCCACGAACAGCCCACCCGGAAAACGGGGACCCAGCGCCTGGCTGGTCACCTCGGAACCGTCGCTTTCGACCAGGGAAAGCTTGACGATCCTGACCAGCCGATGGTCGTGGGGGTTGGTTGGGGTACCCTCCCGGCGGAAGAGGTGGAACTGGGAGGCTTGCTGGTCGGACACCAGAATGTATCCGGTACGCGCGTCGGTTTGGTAAATGGAGAGGCCCTCGTGGTCACTGGTAAAACCGGTCGTGGCAAACAAGGCCAGTTCACGGTCGTCTCCCCGGTCCGGGTCGGCGTGGTACTTGCGCACGCCCACCGTCTCGTCGGAGTAATAGACGTAACCCAGTTGGTCATCCACGACAATCGACTCGATTTCCTTCTTGCCGCTCCAGCGGCCAAACTTCCGGACCAACGTCGCCCGGACTTTCTCCGGTCCGTCGGATTCCAGGCGGTACTGCCACAGGTAGGAGCCATTGGTCGGACCTTCCTTGCGGCCCACGATGGCGAACACGGCCCCGTCGGAAGGTCTTTTGTAGAGGGCAATGCCCATGGGTGCCCGTTGTGGTTCGCCTTCGAACACGGGCAGGCCGCCACCGTCGACCGGTTGCAGGTTGGGCAGGCGGAAAATACGAAGCCGGTTGGTCAGCCGTTCCGTCACCACGGCGATGTCCGTGGGCTGGCCATTCAGGCTGAAGCCGTATTCGACGTCCACGTTGTTGGGCCGCCTCAATCCCCGCACCACCTTGTCGGCCACGATCTTCCCGTCCAGGTCATAGACGTACAAGGCCCCCAACGAATCTTTGTCGGTTCCCAGCACCAGGCTTCGGGCCGGGTCGGCCGGGTTGATCCAGATGGCCGGGTCGTCG
>JACMKY010000327.1 GCA_014379925.1 Cytophagales bacterium
CCTTTGGTCGGTGGCTGGCTGATGTCTTCTAACGAACCGGTTGCTACTACTTCCATGGCGTTCAGTTTTTGATGAATATTTCACTCGTTGAGCGTACGCAAAAGATGGGCAGCACAGTAAATAATGCCGGTTCCGTCTTTGGGCACGTCTGCTGGATACCGCTGTCGGAGGCCGAAACGGTCTGTTTGATGATGGCGTAGCTTGGGGTTTTGTGAGGTCCCTGCCGTGGTTCGGGAGATGTTTGTCGGTTTGTTGATTCGTCTGTTTTTAAGTCCAGTCAATCAGACCAAACCAACAAACGGACACATTCCTGTTTACTTGATTTCTGCAAACTTATTCAGCGACTCGGCCAAGCCTTTCGGCGAATCCTGGTGTTCTTCGTCGGCTTTCGTCGCCGGGCTTTTTCACCAACTGACCCATTTTCTTGGTGTCGGGTTCTTTCTCGCCCAACTGGTCACGCAATTCCCGCAATTCGTTGGCGATACCGCTGATTGGTTCGTGTTTTTCCACGGGCGCAATCCAATCTTTAATCAGGGTAGCGCCGCCTTTCGGTTCTGCGCGGTCAACGCCGCCATTGAGGGCTTCAATGGTTGATGCAAGGCGTGTTTGAGCTTTTTTAGTTGCCATATTTGTAATGTAATTCATAAACTGACCAGTAGTCCGAAATGTTTAAAAAAAATGAGTTTCTACCCAAATTCAGTCTGACGGCTCCGGAAAGCAACCGCTAACGCAGTGCCCGCAGCCCACTGTCCAGCGTAGCCAGGAAGGTTTCAAACAACTCATTCAGATCAACTTGGTAATCCTTCACCAAATGATTGCCTTTGTTGACGATAAACTGCATGATGCCGTACGAGCCGGTCCAGATGGTATCAGCGATTAAATTAGTCTTCAGGTCGGTGCGGATGGAGCCGTCTTGCATGCCCAGTTCCACCAGCTCCATCACCAGAATGTGAATGGCGTTGGTCATCTCGTAAACTACGGCCGCGTTGGTGCTGGTAAAAGGCGATTCGAAAAAGGCAATAAACCCAAAGTAGGCCGGGTTGGCCACCACAAACGCGTAGTACGAGCGGTTAAGGCGCAGTATCTTTTCCAAGCCACTGCCGGCCCCTTCCACCGCCTTCGAGAACTGATGATGGAGCTCTTGCAGGGCTTGCTCATTGATGGCCAGCAAAATATCCTCCTTGCTGCGGTAGTGCCGGTAAAGCGTACCCTTGCCTAGCTCCGCCTCAGCGGCGATGTCATCAATGGTTGCCACCACCAGCCCTTTCTCCAAAAGAACTTTCTTGGCCGCCGCTAAAATGGATTTCTCGCGGTAGGCTTTCTCCCGTTGTTTACGCTCTTGCACCCCCATTTACCAGGCTAGTCATTTTGTGACTAATGGTCTAAATTACGGCTTTTTTGACTTTTGTGCTGGTTTATGTTGAAAATAATGCCCGCTGTACGCGCCTATTTGCTACTAACTGCCTATAAATCAAAAAGCTATATTTTAAAATAATTTTGTCAATTGGCTGTCAGCTTGCCGCCGCATCAAGCGGCCATCAGCAAACCGGAAATACCAGCACGGCATACCCTGTACCCCGAAAGAACAAGTTGCCCACTACTTTCGGACCCAGCTTCTGAATACGCAGGCGCCGGGAGGCGGTATTCTCGTCGGCGATCAAGGCGATGCCCAGTTCAAAAAAGTCGGTAAGCGCCCGTTGGCTGGCCCGAAACCGCTGCTGAAGCCGCCTGTGGCCCCGGTAATCCCGCTTCACTAGCACTGGGCCGTAGAAAAAGCATCGGTACTCATTCAGCGCCCGCTGCCAGTAAAACGGCTTAGGCAGCAGCGCACTAATTTCTTGTACCAGGGGTGGATAGCGCTTAGGAGCCAGCTCGGAGTTGACCGCAAACCCATCTAACTCGCCGTAGTGATACGCGTTACCTGGCTTGGCACAGAGGCCAGCATTGCCTGTAGCGCGGGGTAGCAAAGGAGCCCGTCAAGAAACCACCCTGTCGGGCCCATTTGCAGGTAGGCGTACTGATTGGCTGGCTCGGCCAAGGCGGGTGTATCAGTCGCCTGGACTACCCGAATCTCGACCTCCTTCATCAATAAAGGTCGTAGTTGGTGAATCCAGGAGGCCACTGCCCATAAAGGATAAGCGCAAGAAGCGGTCGTCCCTTCGCAGAAGCCCCGTGATAGCCTTCGCGTCAATCGCATCACCGGGTTCGTAGAAGAAGGCGGCCGCTGGCAACCTGATCATTGCGTTGGCGTAGTTTAGTTGCCGCATCGATCAGTAGCTGACCGATTTTTGATTCATCGGCCGTAGCCCCTTTGGCGCTGCCGGCGGCAGTGAAAGAGAATAGGGCAGTCCTACAAATCCGGACACGAAACCTGTCTAACTTCGTGTCCGGATTTGCAGGACCGCCTCAGATCACCCATTCCTTTCCAACGCGGATCACGCTTGGCTGCTCAATTCAGCAATTCGTCAAAGGTAACGGAGACGTAGTACAAACCGCCCACGCTGGGGTTACCCCAGGACTGCACGTAGCGGCGGTTGGCCAGGTTGGAGGCCCCAACCTTGAGGATGGACTTGATGGCCGGCACCTTGTAGCTCACTTGCGCGTCGAACACGTGGTAGGACGGGATGTAGCCACCACCGGCCGAAGAGAGTTCGATGGCTACGAACGTGGACTGCCACCGGTAGGCATCCTGGAACCGCCAGGCCACGTTGAAGCCCAGGTTTTTGGCCACGTTGCGCTTACCGAGCGTGACATTGGTGCGGTAGCGCGGGGTGTTGAATGCCGACTGAAAGCCGCCCAGCTCCCCGGCGTTGGTCAGCACGTTGTACGACACGTTGCTACCCAGGTTGAAATCGCCGGGCAAGCGATAGTCGGCTCCCACGGCCCACCCCTGCGCGGTCAGGTCGCGCGTGAAATTGCTGGGAACGGAGTATACCGCCTGGTTGGCAGCCCCCGGGTTTTGCACGATGACCTGGCCGCCGTCGAAGTTCTTGTAGACATTGTTGTAGTAATAAGCGTCAATCAACAGCTTGTTGGCAATCAATCCCTTGTAACCAACCTCGTAGGAAAGCACCCGCTCCGGCCGGTATTCAGGAAAGGCATATACCACCGGCTGTCCCGCGCGGATTGACTCCAGCGTGTAGGCCGGGTTGGTTCGGAACTGGTACTTGTCAATGAGGGGTTGCAAGGCCCCGATGAGCCGGGTTTGTCCCGTGTTCAAGTCAATGTACTGGTTCTGGGTGGTGGGAATGCGAAAGCCCGTCTGGTAGGAGGCCCGGAGGTTGTGGATGTTGGCCAAGGTATAGACCGCCGAAATGCGGGGAGTTACCTGACCTTCGAAATTCTGGTTCTTGTCGTAACGCGCCGAACCGGTCAGCCGGAGCTTGTCGCTGAACAAGCGCTTGGTAATCTGCGCGTAGCCACCGACTTCGTTGATCGAATATTCTTCGCCGTCGGGCTTGGTGATGAACAGCGTGCCGTCGGAAACCAGTTGGTATACCCGGTAGCTGGCGCCCACGATGATTTCGGCGAACTTGATCTGGTCCCGGAAGTTATACATCCCTTCGGCGTGGTAGAGGTTGCTCTTGTCCTCGAATCTACTCCCGCCGCGCGGCAACTCCGCGGTGGGCTGGCCGATGAAACCGTTGGTCACCCGCGCCTTGGCGGCTTCAAATTCCGGGGTACCGGGCAGGAAACGACCCTGGTCGGCCACGGTTCGGGCCTGCACATCGAAGGTACCCGAATTGGCGGCCACGGCCGTGGTAGCCGCGTTAAGGGCCTGCGCAGCCGGTTGACCAGTGGCCAGGGCCGTCAGGAACGTTGTCGCGTAGGTCTGGAAAGCCCCCAATCCGTAGGTACCAAAATACTGCCCGTACCAGTTTTCGCTGGTTTTCCAGGCTTCATTGATCAAGGCAGCGGTTCCCCCGTTGATGTAGGAGTTGCCCGACCGCTCCTGGGTGGTGTAGCCCCGTACGAAAAAGTTCGGTCCTTTCAGTTCAGCCTTGTACTGGCCCAGGCGGAAATTGCGCAGGGAATACCGGTCCGCCCCCGTATACACGGTCGTACCCGTCCCGTAATTGGCTTGTAGAATGGCTTCCACGTTGTCGTTGAGGCGGTAGTGCAGCGAGCCGTTCAGTTTGATGCTTTCGGTATTGTAATCGGCCAGGCTCCTTTCCTCGTAGCCCGTTCGCGTTACGTTTTGATTGGGAATGAGTTGGGCAAAGATCTGTTGCGGCGTGAGACCCGTCAACTGCGGCAGGGTCCGGTTGCCCGCCTGCGAAATTGGGGTAGTGGCAATGGCCCCCAGGAACGGCGAAGTTCCGTTGGCTCCCGTGCCGGGCTGGCCGTTGGCAAACAAGCTCGAATACAAGTTTACCGGCGTATCGTCACCGTAGATGTTGATGCCGTTGTAGGCCGGGTTGCCGTTGGTGAGCCGGTCGGGGTTGGCGCTGCCCAGGTTGGCACCGGCGGCGCTCTGATCGCGGTAATCGGTGGCGTGCCAATCGAGGGCTTTCAGGTAGGCGGCGTTCACCTTGAAGGCGAAGCGGTTGTTGAACGCCTTGGCGTACCGGATGGCGTAATCCCCCATTCCGTGCCACGCGGTGTTGGCCGGATCGGGTTGCATAATCCCCCCTTTCGCGTAGGCGCTCAATCCCTGGTAAGAAAACGGGCTCTTGCTGTTGAGCAGGATGATGCCGTTGATGGCGTTGGGTCCGTAGAGGGCCGACGAAGCCCCGGGCAGCAGTTCCACGCTCTCTACGTCCAACTCGGACATGCCCACGATGTTGCCCACCGAAAAGTTGAGGCCGGGGGCCTGGTTGTCCATCCCGTCGATCAGCTGCACAATCCGGACGTTGCCGTTGGCGTTGAACCCCCGCATGTTGATCGACTTGAACGTAAGGCTCTGCGTGCTGGCTTCCACGCCCTTGATGTTTTGCAGCCCGTCGTAGAAGGTGGCGGCCGGGCTTTCGCGAATGGCGCGGATGTCGAGCTTCTCCACCGATACGGGCGACTTGAGGATGTTTTCCTCCACGCGGCTACCCGACACCACGATTTCCTGTCCCAAAATGGTTTGTTCTTCCAGGTTTACTTTCAAATCACGCACCTCACCGGCAGTCACTTCCTGTTCTTGCGTTTGGTAGCCCAACAGGCTGAACACCAGCGTAAGGGGCGGGGCCTGGTTGACGGACAGCGAAAAGTTGCCCCGGTTGTCGGTGGTGGTCCCGATCACTTTACCCTTCACGGTCACGGCGGCCCCGACCAGTCCGCTGCCGGTGGCCCGGTCGGCAATGGTGCCGGAAATGCTGGTTTGCGCGGCCACCAAGTGACTCAGCAGGAACAGGAATGCGGTGGCAATAAGCTGAAACGAAATCCCGATCTTCATCATCTTAAATGGTTGTTTTTGGGTTGGATTTGCTGAATTGGGTTTGGTTGTAGAAGGCAAAGGTTTCTCAATTCTAGGAAAAATAGCTGAAAAAGTACATTCAACCTCAAAATTAGTAAGTTTGGGTAACCCCTTGCCGAAAGCGGGCACTCTCCTGGCTTTGCGGAAAACCACCGTAAAATTCACCCGTATGCGTAACCCAAACTCCCGATTAACCAACCAGGAAGCCGTCTTCACCAGCGACAGCCAGGGCATCGGCAAGGCGCTTGTCTTGGCCCCGGCGGACGAAGGAGCCCGCGTGCTCTTTGCGTCAACTCCAACGGAGTCGCTGACTGTGGATTACCCTCGCATTGCTCGCTCATCAACCCCCACCCGGATCGTGAAAAGCAAACTTATCCTCGTCTGCTTGCTTGGCGTTTGCCTGGCCGGATGCCCGCCCGCCCGCCGCCCGGCGGAGGAAACCCCTGCGGTTGAGAAAAAAACGCCTTTCTCGTGGCGGAACGCGACGGTCTACTTCCTGCTGACCGATCGGTTTTACAACGGCAATCCCGGCAACGACGTCCACTTCAACCGCAACCGGACGCCCGCCACCCTGCGGGGCTTCGCAGGGGGAGACCTCCGGGGAGTCACCCGGAAAATCAACGAGGGCTACTTCGACCGGTTGGGCATCACCGCCCTCTGGCTGACCCCGGTGGTGGAGCAGACGCACGGGCGGACCGACGAGGGAACCGGCTTCACCTACGGCTACCACGGCTACTGGGCCCGCGACTGGACGGCGCTGGACCCTAACTTCGGTACCGAAGCGGAATTGCGCGCGTTGGTGGACACGGCCCACCAACACGGCATCCGCGTCCTGCTCGACGTAGTAGCCAACCACACGGGTCCGGTGACCAACCAGGACCCGGCCTGGCCAGGGAGCTGGGTGCGGCAGGAACCGACCTGCACTTATCAGGGCTACGAAACAACGGTTGCCTGCACGCTGGTGGACAACCTTCCCGACGTGCACACGGAAAGCAACCAGCCGGTGGCGCTGCCGGAAGAACTCCGGCAAAAATGGCGGCGGGAAGGCCGACTGGAGCGGGAACTGCGGGAACTGGACGAATTCTTCCGGACCACCGGCTACCCCCGCGCACCCCGCTTCTACCTCGTCAAATGGCTCACTGATTACGTGCGCCGGTACGGCATCGACGGATTCCGGGTCGATACGGCCAAGCACACCGAAGCGGGCGTGTGGGCGGAACTCAAGAAGGAAGCCGAAAAAGCCTTCCGGGACTGGAAAGTCCGGCACCCGGCCAAGAAGCTGGACGACAACGGATTTTTCATGGTCGGCGAAGTGTACGGCTACGGGGCGGGCGGTGGACGGGCTTACGACTACGGCGACCGCAAAGTGGATTTTTTTGCCAATGGCTTCGAGTCGCTGATTAATTTCGATTTCAAATACGACGCCCGGCGTTCCTACGATACCTTGTTTACCAAGTACGACACGATCCTGCACGGTGGGTCGTTGGCGGGCCTGAACGTGCTGAACTACCTGTCTTCCCACGACGACGGCGACCCGTTCGACCGGCAGCGGACGCGGCCCCTGGAAACCGGCACCAAACTGCTGCTTTCCCCCGGTGCCGCCCAGGTGTACTACGGCGACGAGACGGCCCGTCCCCTGGTGGTCGAAGGGGCCCAGGGCGACGCCAACCTGCGTTCGTTCATGAACTGGGACCAACTCGAAAAGGACACCACCGTCCGGGCCACGCTGGCGCACTGGTCCAAACTGGGCCGGTTCCGGAAACAACACCCCGCGGTGGGCGACGGCCGACACCGCAAATGGCAGGATACGCCCTACGTCTTCTCCCGGCACTACGAGCGGGACGGCTACTCCGATCGGGTGCTGGTGGCGTTGGACGTGCCCGGGGGCAACAAGACCCTCTCCGTGTTCGGGGTGTTCGCCGACGGAACGGTGCTCAAAGATGCCTATTCCGGTCGGGAGAGCACGGTAAAAGCGGGCAAAGTGACCCTTTCGACCCCCTTTTCAATTCTGCTGCTGGCGACCAAGCAGGAAGCTACGGATTAGGAACTTCCGGTGCGGCGGGGTAGCTTTACTCCTCTCCCATTCCGTCCCATTCCATGAAGTCAGGCTTCGCCATTATCCGGATTCTTCGCGTTTTCACCCTCTTTGGTTTCATTGTCGCCCTTTTTGTCTGCTACATCGGCCTGCCGCAGCAAGTGGCCATTCACTACGACGAATCCGGCGCGGCGGATGGCTTCGTGGATAAATCGCTGATTTTCTACGGGTTGACGGCCTTCGTGGTGCTCTTCAACACGGCCCTTTCGGTGCTGGCCAAACTCGTGCCCGCCTTGCCCGCCAGCCGATTGAAAGTGCCTAACCGCCCGTTCTGGACGGAAAACCGGCAAGCCCTGCGCGACATCCTGGCGGGTTGGCTGACCAGCCTGACGGCCCTGGTGAACGCGTTCCTGGTGATTTGCCTGGTCGTGGTCCAACGGCTGAACGTTGACCAGGACGTCCCGGTGCTGGGTTACGGCTGGTTACCCGTTGCGGGAGGAATCCTGCTGCTGGGGTGGGCGGCGTTCCTGCCCCTGCGCTTGCTGGTTAGATCCGCCGCCGCGGCGGAGGAGTGAGGGAGTAAAACGCAATTACCTGCCTGGTTACGGGTATACAC
>JACMKY010000037.1 GCA_014379925.1 Cytophagales bacterium
AATGTAGTAGGCACAACTGCCCCGCCCGGTGTGGATGAAGTGGATTTCAAGCTGGCCGTTCTGCCAGGCGTTCAGCGGTTCGCCCGCCGTTTGCGCCCCCGCGGGCCGCGCGCCCGCCAGCAGGCAAAGCCCAATCAGAATATCGAATATTGAACCGCGTCGGCGGACCGAAGGAACTCCGAATAACGAAGTAAAAAAAATAATTCCATCCTTCGACCGGTTCGCCGCCGTCCGCGGATGCGGTGCGATTCGGAGTTCCTTGTTCATCAGTTCGACATTGTTAAAATTTAACCTTCCCCAGCCATCAGAAAATGTACTTCACCCCCAGGTGTACCTGGTAGGGGGTGGAGGTCCGGTAGCGTTTCTTGCCCGCGTCTTTGTTGAGGGCGTAGTTCCACCGTTGGTCAGTGGCGTTAAACCCTTCCACGCTGTTGTAGAGTTGGTTGTTGTAGACCTCGTGATAACCGCCCCATTCGGTATTGAGCAAATGGAGGAAGTTGAAGATGTCGGTCCGGATTTCCAACTTCTGGCTCTTGCTTTTGAAGAGGCGGAACTGCTTTACCACGCTTACGTCCCAGGAGTAACGCCAAGGCTGCAAGCCCCCGAAAGCCGGGGCAAACGTACCCAGGTTGTCCTCCAGGTACTTGCGGTATTCGGGCGAAGTCTTGGCCAGCAATTCGGTCATTCCCGTGCGGAGGTATTCGGGCGTGGAAGCATCGTTCGGATCGAAGATGAAGGGCAAACTGGCGTTTCCGCCGGGTGCGTTGAGGTTGATGCCCTGGATGTCGCGTCCGCCCGCGATGCTGGCCGTGAAGCGGTCGGCCTGCTGGGCAATGAAGTTGGAACTGAAGGTGAAGCCGAAGAACGAAGGCGACACCCCCGACACGATCACTTTGTGGCGCAGGTCCTCGCTGTCGTAGGTGTTGGCCAGGTCCCTTCCCCAGTTCTGGTACGACTGTCCCACGAAGTGAAATTCGGTGGCGTCGCCGGCGTTGTAGAGGGGCGAGCCTTTGGAAGCACCCCGGGTGTAGGAGAGGTTCAGCTGCCCGTCCCGGACTTTGAGGTTCGCCTCCACCACGAACGCCCAGAAGGTGGCCGCCCAATCGGCGTTGGTGAATTCGAGCACCTGGGTAAACCGGTTGGACTTGCGTGCCAGGTCGTAGGGAGCCTGGAGGGGGCTTCTTTGGAGGGCTTCCAGGGGTACGTACACCTCGCGGTTGCCTTCGCTGGGGAGGGTAAAATACGGCTCGTGCAGGTTGCGGTTTTCGAAGTAGTAGTTGCCCACGGTGCGGTTGTAGTAAATGCCCGCCCCCACGTTGAGCCAGTCAGTCAAGTACTTGTAGTAGTTGAGGTTGAGTTTGAGGGTTTTGGGCGTCCGCAGGTTCTCGTCGAGCATGATCACCAACGCCGCCGGTTCGGTAAACTTGCCGTTGGCAACCAGTTGATCGATGTAGGGCTGACCGGGAATGTTTCGTTCAAAGTCGTTGAAGTAGCTGGGCCAGTTGGCCGGGGGCAGGTCGGCTTGGGTAAAGCCGGGCAGGCGCGTATCGGCCACCACGGTTTTGTAATCCACGCCGTTGTCGATGTGCGTCATCGTCAGCACCTGCGTGGTAAACTGCGACACGAATTGCCCGGCACCGAGCTTGAGGATGTCGTTGCCGTCGCCTTTCAGGTCCCAAGTCAGGTTGAGGCGGGGCTGGAAGCCGGTCCAGTCGAAGGGGCTGGTGTTGTTGCGCAGGCCCAGTTCTTGTTCGAGCGTGGCGTTGTAGTTGGGCTTCTTGGGAATCCAGGTGGCATCCCAGCGCAAACCCGCCACCAGGCTGAGGTTGGGCGTCAGGTTGGTTTCCATTTGCCCGTACAATCCCAGTTCCAGCACGTAGGGTTTTTTGAAACCGCCAACGCCGTTCACGGGGGTTTTGCGTTCGTAGCGGTAGGGGCGGTTGGCCCGCAGGGCATCGATGCTCTCGTAGAAAAATTCGCCCTGCTGGTAGTGCGTCAGGTTGTCTTTGAGCTGGTTGTACAACGCGTCGGCCCCCAGGGTGAAAAGGTTTTTGCCCACGATAAAGTTGGTGTTGTTGATAATCTGGTAGTTCTGTTCGTGGATGATCTCAGGAATCCAGTACTGGTTGCCCCAGTACACCTGGCGGGTGCGCGAAGTGCCGTCGGCAAAGACGGAGCGTACGTCCACCCGACCCACCGGAGCGCGGTTGTAGATCAATTGGTTGGGACGCTTCACGTCCGAAAAGCTGGCGCGCAGGTCGTTGGTGACCGACGTGCTCAGCTGGCTGCGCAACGAAAACAGGAGCGAGTGGTCGTAAGATCTTTCCTCGTACTGGGTGGAAAACAGCCCGCCTCCCTTGATCTTGCGCGGGTTGTAGAAACTGTGGTAGTTGTAGCGCATGGTAAGCTGGTGGCGGGGGTTGAACTGCAAGTCAAAGCGGGCCAGCAGGTTGAAGGTGTTGTTGGGGGCTTGGATGGAACCGTACTGCTGGCCGTGCGGCGGCACGGGCACCTGGAAAGTAGGCCCTTCCAGAATGCGCACGATTTCGTCCATGTTGTCTTTGGTGATGCCCAGGTTCTTTTCGGCTTCCGGCAGGGTCGAACCCGCGGTTTCAAAATTCTCCACGTTGTAGGGCGACACGATGGAGTAGCGGTCGGCGGTGACGAAGAAGTGCAGCTTGTCCTTGATGAGGGGACCGCTCAAACTCACGCCGTACTGGCTGATGGTGAAGTCGCCGGGGGCGGTTTTTCGGCTGCCCTGGTCGTCGCGGACGAACTGGTCGCCGGTGAGAAAGTTGCCCGAGTAGTAGCCGAAGGCCGAGCCGTGGAAATCGTTGGTGCCTGACTTGGTCACGGCTTTGATCACGCTGCCGCCGCCGCGTCCGTTGGTTACGTCGTAGGCATTGTTTACCACTTCAAATTCGCGGATTGCCTCCAGCGATACGGGGAACGCCCCGCCCACCAGGTCGCCGAACACGTTGCGGCGGTTAGACACGCCGTCGAGCAGGTAGCCCGTCATGCCGGCTTTGCTGCCGGCGGCAATGGAGCCCCGGCTCAACGGCGATAAGTTGGCCAATGCCTGGTAGTTCCGCGTGGCGGTGGGGATGCGGTTCAGGGTTTGGCCACTGATTTTTTTGGCGTTGCCCAAACGCGCCTTGTCAGTCTTGAAGTCGTTGGCAGTGACTACCACTTCGTTGAGCAGGGTCTGTCCCTCCGCCAGGGCCGTTTCACCGGTTTCGATCAGGTCACCCTGCGAAAGCTGGTAACCCTTGCGGGTGGTGGTGCCGTAGCCCAAGTAGCTGATTGTAAGCGAGTAAGGACCACCGAGTGGCAGGTCTTTGAGCAAGAACTTTCCCGACACGTCGGTGATCGTTCCGGTCGTGAAACCCGTGCTCTCATTTCTGGCTTGAACGCTCGCCCCGATGATGGGTTCTTTCAGTTCGGTATTCACCACGTAGCCCGTAAGGTTGGCACCGGTGCCCTGCGCCCACAAGCCAGTCGGAAGCCCGAACCCCAGCCAGAGTGCCAGCCATAATTTTTGACGTTTTTTCATGACAAAAAGGGGTTTTTTGGGATGGAAAGGAGATAGTTTTGCACCCTCAAAGTACGGCTCTCCTTGTTAGGCGATTGTTAAGCCTGCATCAGAAATGGATTAACCTTGACCGTAGACGGGGGAAAAGCCCGGCGGTGGGATGCAGGGCCGGATGGGCCCGCGTAACCCGGGGCCGACTGCCTTCGGATTCAGCGCCCAGTCGGGGTGGTCCGGCAATCCGGCGCCTAGTCGCCGCGGTCAACTTCCGGGAGCGGCTCCGCTAAATAGCCCGGTTCGGCCGTCTTCCGTATTCAAAAAAGCACCATCTTTGGGTGGATGATGGGTGCGCAAAAAAAGGGTACGCCCCACTGAAGCGGTTCACAACCCCGGGTTTCCACGTCATTCAACCCCGTTTATAGTCTCCCATTATAGTCTCCCATGAAAACCTTTTTGAAGTGGCTGGCCTTCGGGCTGATCGTGTTGCTGGTTGCTTACCTGCTGGGACCCTCCCCGGACCGACCCCGGCTGGATGCCTCCCTGCCCCGCGTACCCACCTCACCCGCGCAACTGGAGCGCGACGTCAACACCTCGGAACGGTTGAAGAAAGACGTGCGGTCCAACAACCAGGCCCGGATTGTGTGGGCCGATTCCGCGCGCAAGACGAAGACCCCGTACAGCATCCTGTATCTCCACGGTTTTTCGGCGAGTCAGGAGGAGGGGGCGCCCGTGCACACGAACCTGGCGCGACGCTTCGGCTGCAACTTGTACCTGGCCCGGCTGGAAGACCACGGAACGAAACGCAACGACGTGTTCATGAAACTGAACGCCGACAACTACCTGGCATCGGCCAAGCGGGCACTGGCCATTGCCAACCAGTTGGGCGACAGCGTGATCGTGGTGGGCACTTCCGCCGGTGGCATGCTGGGCCTGGGCCTGACCTCGCTCCACCCCCGGATCGCCGCGCTGGTGCTCTACTCGCCCGCCGTGGCCCTCTTCGATCCGGCGTCGGTGCTGCTCGACAAGCCCTGGGGGTTGCAGATCGCGCGGCGGGTGTTCGGGTCGGACTATTCGGAAGACCGGACGGCAACGGCGGCCGTCCAGCGGTACTGGACCCAGCGCTACCGCCTCGAAGGCGTGGTTGCGCTGCAATCGCTGATTTCCAACACGATGACGCCCGAAACCTTCGGACGCATTCGCTGCCCCGTGTTGCTGGCGTACTACTACAAAAATGAGGAAGAACAGGACAAAGTGGTATCGGTTCCGGCGATGCTGACCATGTTCGACGAGTTGGCAACCCCGGCCTCGCTCAAACGGAAGGTGGCCTTTCCGGACGCGGCCGACCACGTCATCGCCTCGCACCTGCGCTCGAAAGAGTGGCCGAAGGTGGAGCGCGAAACGGTGCGTTTCCTGGAAGAAGTGGTGAAACTAAAACCCGCCGTGCCGAAAGCGACCGCCGCCCGGCCGGTCATCTCCAACGACGCGCCTTAGGGCGTCAGGCGTTTTGCCCCGAATGCCCGGGGTGCCATTTTTTCCCGGCGGCCGAAGGTTGAACGTGCCACGCTTGCGCTACTTCAACTTCCGCAGGTAGATGTTGTTGCTGATGGATTCAAGCCGCACGTCCGGGCCACCGCCGTTGAAGGTTCCTTTCAGCAAGTAGCCGACGATGGGGTTCTTTGCCTGCTGGTTGCCAAAGTCAATGTCCAGGTCGGAATACAATTCGCCGGTAATGGATTTGAGGGCGACGTTGGCACCCTTTCCGTCCGGCCAGCTCACGTCCAGGAAACCGCTGATGGACTTGGCGTACACCGGGCCGGCGGCCTCGCGGATGAAAATGTTGCCGTTGATGGTTTCCACCCGCAGGTCGGCTTGGCGGGGCAAGGATACCTCGTAGTTGATCTTGCTGCACACGTAATGGCCGTCGCCGTTGGAATACGATTGATGGCTACCGGGACAATCCTCGCGTTTGCCCTGCCGGATCAATGCCTGGTCGAAGTCGGTCTTCACGCTGATTTTCTGCGCGTTGACCGCCGTTTCAACCACC
>JACMKY010000328.1 GCA_014379925.1 Cytophagales bacterium
CGGTTCCTTCTTCGACGGCAAGGGGCAGCCCGCCCAGTCGAGTGCGGTCTCGCACGGCAGCGCCACCACCCGCTTCAACGGCGTGAACGTGATCAATACCGCCCGGAAAGTATAGTGGACAGTGAATAATGGATAGTGAATAGTTCTTTTCCGGCGTACCGGGCGAACGGTGGAAACTATCCACTGTCAACTATCCACTATCCTAGTTCGACTTCGCTCACTATGACCACTGTCAACTGTTCACTAACCATGGCTATTCCATCCCAAGACGAGGCGCAAGCCATCCTGAAGAAGGTACTCAGTTATTCCAAAGCCGACGAGTGCGAGGCCAACCTCAGCGGCGGAACGGGTGGCAACATCCGCTACGCCCGCAACACCGTTTCCACCAGCGGCGTCCAAAACAACCGCACGTTGGTGGTGCAGTCCGCTTTTGGCAAGCAGTTGGGCACGGCCACCATCAATGAGTTCGACGATGCTTCGCTGGCGAAAGTGGTGGCTCGTTCGGAAGAACTCGCCCGCCTGGCTCCCGAAAACCCCGAATACGTGGGCTTACTGGGGCCACAAACCTACCTGGAATCAGAGGGTTACTTTCCCGCCACCGCTTCCATTACCCCGGAAATGCGGGCCGAAGCCGCCACCAAAAGCATCGGGCTGGCGAAAGCCCGGCAGTTGGTCGCCGCCGGATTCTGGCAAGACAACGTTGGCTTCACTTCAATGATGAATTCGAAGGGCTTGTTTGCCTACCACACCCAGACCAACGTCAATTTTTCGGTAACGGTGCGCACCGAAACCAGCAACGGTTCGGGCTACGCTTCGCGCGGCTACAGCGACGTGACCAAGCTCGACCCGGCGGCGGCCTCCCGGGTGGCGGTGGAAAAGGCGGCCAACTCCGTGAACGCCAAGGCCCTCGAGCCGGGCAAGTACACCGTGATCCTGGAACCGGCGGCGGCCGTGGTGCTGCTGGAAAACCTGTTTTTCAACCTGGATGCCCGCAGTGCCGACGAAGGGCGCAGTTTCCTGAGCAAGCCCGGCGGGGCAACCAAACTGGGACAGAAACTCGTCGATGAGCGCGTTACCTTCTACTCCGATCCCACCCACCCCGAATTGCCGACGTCTCCCTGGGCCGGCGATGGCCGTCCGCAGGAAAAAGTAACCTGGATCGAAAAAGGAGTAGTAAGAAACCTCACGTATTCGCGTTACTGGGCGCAGAAAAAGGGCGTGAAAGCCATCCCCCAACCCGACGGCATCCTGATGGCGGGCGGTACCGCCTCTTTGGAAGACCTCATCCGAAGCACGCCCAAGGGCATCCTGGTCACCCGGCTTTGGTACATCCGCGAGGTGGACCCGCAGACGGTGCTGCTCACCGGTCTCACCCGGGACGGCACTTTCTACATCGAAAACGGCCGGATTGCCTTTCCGGTGAAGAATTTCCGCTTCAACGAAAGCCCGGTGATTATGCTCAACAACCTGGAGGCGCTGGGCCGGCCGGAGCGCGTCGTCAGCGGAGAATCCGAGGTGAACTACTTGATTCCGCCGATCAAGGTCCGGGACTTCACCTTCACCAGCCTTTCGGATGCGGTCTGAACCAGGATGTAGGTGATTAAAGTGATGGAAAGGATGTTGTCTGAACCAGGATTCAGGTGATGAAAATGTTTAAAGTGATGAACGCGGGGAACCACGAGCTATCCAGTTCCCGGTTGGATGACGGATATTCATTCCTTGTCTCTCCGAAACGTCAGACCGCATCCTTTCCATCCTTTTCATCCCCTACATCCTGGTTCAGACATTATTGCCTCTGATCGTACGAATGTACCCAAAACGCCGCCGCTTTATTTTCTTCCCGGGGTTCCCTGGCTACCTTGTTGTGCTTCCCGCTTGGCCTCCGGCGGACTGTAGCATCACCCTTTTTTTGCGTTTCTACCATGACTTCACCTTCCTATCCTTGCTCCGAGCGAGAACTGCATACCATCTGCCGCCTCGGCTGGATTTCGTGCGGACAGAATCTAACCGCCTTCGCCGTTTTCAAAGAGCAGTACACGGCCCAATGCATTACCAGCCGGTTGGCCGAAGTGGAAGCCATCGCCCTCCTGCCCGACGAACCGGCGCGGGACAGAGGGTTGGCGGCGAGCCGTTTTCTGCTCACTGAAAAAACGGATGCCGGACTGGCGCTTTGGGAACGGTTTAAGCAGTACGTAACGAATGCCTACCCGGTTAGCCTGCAAAAAACCAAGCTCGACGCGGCTGGTCAGATCTACCTGGCCAAAGCGGGTCAGTATGACTGGGAAAACGTGCTGGATTTTTTCCGGGCGGGCAGCCACTTCATCACCCACAACGGAATCGACTTGGTGGCCAACCAGAACATGCCCGTTTCCTTCGCAGTGGCGTTCAATGCGGCAAAGGTAGCTTTTGAAACCAATTACCAGGCACTTCTCAACGACGAAGTCCAAACCAATCTCCGGATCGAACGAAAGATTGCGGCCAACAATGTTCTTCACGCCAAGCTGTTGGGGCTGTTTCTCGACGGACAGCGGATTTTCCGGGACCACGAAGCGCTGCGCAAGCAGTTCAACTTCGAACAACTACTGAGCCTGGTGAGTGGCACCAAAACGGACGCGGTGCCGAACTACGTCGCTACCCGCTGAACGGAGAAATCGGAGCTGCCGCGCGGGAAAAGAGACGGAAAGCCGGGCGCGGGTTGAAAGCAACGGTGGGTTTGGTTACCTTGCCGGCCAGCACATTCCCCGACCAACCCGGGGAGTGCCCGCCATTCATCTGCCGACGGCCATGTTCGAATTGCTCCGGGAAACGTTGACCAAATCCGTCCGTCTTTCCGACGAGGAGTTTGCGTACTTCCTGACGTTCCTGAAGGAAAAAACCCTGCAAAAAAAGGAATTTCTGCTGCGGGCGGGGGAGGTGTGCAACCACGTGGCTTTCATCCGGCAGGGATGCCTGCGGTATTACTACGTAAAGAACGGGGTGGAACACAACGGACAGTTTTTCTTCGAAGGCAGTTGGCTGGGGGAATACTACAGCTTTCTGTCCCGCAAACCGGCCCTGCAGTTCATCGACGCGCTGGAAGACGCCCAACTCTGGCTGTTGCACCACGATCATTTGCACCGGCTTTACCGGGAAATACCCCGTTTTGAAAGCTTTGGTCGCGCAATGGCCGAAAACGTGGTGATTGGTTCGCAACGTCGGACGGCCTCCTTTCTATTCGACTCCCCCGAAGAACGGTACCTCAATCTGCTCAGGGAACGACCGAAGGTGATGGAACGCATTCCCCTGCACCACATCGCCTCCTACTTGGGCATCAAGCCCGAAAGCCTCTCCCGCATCCGCAAACGCATGGCCGATTCCCGCTGAACGGCATTCCCACTTCTTGCCGCTTCCGGGGCAGAACTCCCTTCTCCGGGCAACTCGCTTCCGATTTCCGGGGGATCGGAATCCACTTTTCTTAACCCAAGTCAAGCATCCCGACTCCTTTCTTAACCCGAGTCAAGGCAAACGGCTTCCCGGGAGTGCCACCTTTGCATCGTTCAATCACGCAACAAAACAACTACTCCGATGAGAACGATTTCTTTTTTCCTGGTCCTGATCGCCGCCAGCCTGGTTTCCCGGGCGCAGACGGAACGTAAACTGCCGGTGTACGGCGAGGTCGGCATGGGCGCCGGACAAACCTTGTTTTTCGGCGACATTCGGACCAAACTTCAGCAAGCCATTCTGGCCGAGGCGTTCGAGCCCGGCATCGCGGGAAACTTCCTGCTGGCTTTCTACGTCGCCCCCGAAAGGTGGAAGGGCTTCGGCCTGGGGGCAAGGCTCAAGTTTTCCGGTTCCGGCGGGGGGGCAACGGACGACCAGGGGGGCGAGTATTTCTTCAACTACTACAACCTGGGGGTCAGCGCTAAGTATTACCCGCTTAGCCGACAGTTCAACAAGGGTCTCTACACGCGCGCCAGCCTCGGAACCGGGCAGATGACCACCAAGCACCAGTTCAACGACGCCGCCGAAACCTACGTCCACCAGTTTGCCATCGGGTCAACCCTCACGGGTGGGTTGGGCTGGACGTTTCCGTTGCGCAACAAGAGCATCAGCATCGAAAGCGAGTTCGAGTATTCCCGGCGCAACGGCACCATCTCGGGCGTGGGGGACGGCCAGTTGTTCCAAAGCGGGCAACTCGGGGCCAACGTGTACCTCACCTTTTGAGCTGCTTGTTTCCAGCGGTCAGCCACTTGGCATACTGACCGCAAAAGGCACGGAGGTAAATAAAACGCTCGATTGGAACCAGGCGTTTTATCAAAATCCGGCAAATTGCCCCCCGTTGGGTGAATGGTCACTGGCTGGTGATCAACTACTGCGGCCGTCGTGTTGAACTGAAGCAGGAGGCAAGAAGCAAGGGGTTATCAATTAGATGATTGCGCCTGCTTCCCGCAACCGAGGTTAAAACACCGCGGACCATGCATGGTCAATTTTCCGCCATCCTAACTTTGTATCGGTATGACAAAGATGACTCGTTTGCGGATACCCGGCCTGGCCGTTTCCGGGTTGTTGCTGGTGTCGATGCATTGTTTCACCGAAACAACGGCCCAAACCAAAAGCGTCGACGCGGGCACCGCGGTGCGGACTGCGGAGGCTACCCGGAAGGCGGCCACGAACCCCGCGGTTGCCAAGCAATACCAGGGAACAATCGGGAACAAACTGGCCATCCGCGTGTCCCTGACCATTCAGCAGAATTCGCTCGCGGGCGAATACGCCTACGTCAGCGTGGGCAAGAAGCTCGTTCTCGGCGGTAAAATGCGGACGCCGGACGGGGAAGCCGAATTCGCCGAATCGGACGAAAAAGGCCGGGAGACGGGCTCTTTCGTGGGTTTCTTCAGCAACCAGTTCAACCAGTTCGAAGGATTGTGGCGGGACCCCCGCCGCCGGAAGAACTTGCCGGTGTTCATCCAGACGGCCGAAAACGGGGCTTACGCCGCCAAGGCCGCCCCAACCCCCGACGACCGCGCGCGGATAATCAACTGGGAGGTGAAACCCCCACCGGGCACCGAAGCTGGTTCCGAACCCGTCACCGTGAATTTTCCCTACCTGGTGGGCCTGAAAAACCGGGACGTCCAGGCCCGGGCCCAGCAAGTGCTCAACGAAACGTACTCTCCCCAGGAATTCCTGAGCAGCTTCCGCGACCGGGCTGCCCCCGACGAGTTTGGCTACGAGGTAACCCTCAACCGGAAGGCCATCCTGCAACTGGTCTACGACATCACCTCGACGGGGGCTTACACCAGCCGAAATGCCATTCGCGTATCGATTGACCTGAAGACCGGGGAAAAGATTACCCACCAGCAACTGTTTTTACCGGCCAAGGAAGCGGCGTTGCGGCAATTGCTGAACGGCCGGCTGGAAGCGGAGAAAAAGGAACTGCTGGCGGAGAACCAAACCGACCCCGAAAGGGACGCGGAAAGCAAACAAGCCTTCGAAGAAATGCTGGCCGAAGCCCAGTTCCACGACTACGACCTGGAAAACTTCATCGTCGGCGACGATCAGCTTACCTTTGTGTATTCGTATCCTTTTCCGCACGCGATGCAGGCGTTGGCGCCGGACCCGGCTTCCCTGCCGCTCCTTTTTCGGGAGCTGCAACCCTTCGTCAACCCGCGGGGACCGCTGGGGCGGCTCATCGAGTAGCCACGGTGGCGTGGCGTTATGGGCCGGCTTGCCAAACCGGACCCTGGGCGTTGGTCGCCCGTATTTTTTCGCGGGGAAATTTCGGTTATCTTGGGCGATTGCAATTCTACCTGCCCATGAAAAACGTTTCCTGCTCCCTTGGCTTTGCCGTCGGGCTGGTTTTCTCCCTCCAACCGCTGGCTGCCGTCGCCCAAGCTCCCGCCGACACGGCCGTTACGTACCTCCGCGCGGGCAAGCTGTTCGA
Organism: Cytophagales bacterium; assembly: GCA_014379925.1. Taxonomy (GTDB): domain Bacteria; phylum Bacteroidota; class Bacteroidia; order Cytophagales; family ES-bin-26; genus ES-bin-26. The sequence continues at coordinate 5,918 of JACMKY010000328.1, forward strand.
CAGCGAGAAGGGGGTTTTTCTCAACAACCAGGTTATCCGCATCCAGGGCAACGTAATCCGGGAAGTGGGCGGTCAGGTCAAGGTGCCGGCCAACGCCAGGGTCATCGACCTGAGCAACGCCACCGTGCTGCCCGGCCTGATCGACTGCCACACCCACATCACGGGCCAACCCGAAAACTACCTCGAAGACATTTTCCGCAAATCGCCCATTGACGTGGCCGTTACCGCCCACCTCTACGCCCGGAGAACCCTCGAGGCAGGCTTCACTACCTGCCGCGACGTGGGCGCGAGCGAACTGATCGACGTGGCCCTGAAGCGCGCCATTGACAAGGGTGATATTCCCGGGCCGCGGCTCTACGTGTCGGGCCTGCCCATCGGTGCCACCGGCGGCCACGGCGACCTGACCGGCTTTTCGCCCTACGTGCGGTTCGACAACCTCCCCAACGTGGCCGACGGCCCGGATGCCATCCGCAAGCAGGTGCGCTACAACGTGAAGTACGGCGCTGATCTGATCAAGATGATCGCCACGGCGGGGGTGCTCTCGGAAGAGGAATCGGTGGGCGCCCCGCAGTATACGCCCGAAGAAATGAAGGCGATGGTGGAGGAAGCCGCCCGCTGGGGAAAGAAAGTGGCCGCCCACGCCCACGGTGCCGAAGGAATCAAGCAGGCCGTGCTGGCCGGCGTGGCCTCCATCGAGCACGGCAGCCTGATCGACGACGAGGGCATCCGGCTGATGAAGGAGCGCGGCACCTACCTGGTGGCCGACATCTACAACGACGACTGGATCCTGGCGGAATTCACCAAGCTGGGCTATCCCCCCAAGATCATTGAAAAAGAACGCACCATCGGTCGCCTGCAACGCGAGAATTTCCGGAAGGCGGCCAGGGCGGGCGTGAAGATCGCCTACGGCACCGACGCGGGCGTGTATCCGCACGGCAACAACGCCAAGCAGTTTTTCTACATGGTGAAGTTCGGCCTCACGCCCGTTCAGGCCATCCAGGCCGCCACCATCCACGCCGCCGACCTCATTGGTGCCAAGGACAAACTGGGCTCGGTCGCCCCCGGCAAGCTGGCCGACATTGTGGCGGTGACCGGCGATCCGCAGCAGGACATCACCGTGCTCGAGAAGCAACTGAAGTTTGTAATGAAGGACGGAAAAGTGTATGTGGATAAAACCAACCCCTCGGCGGCGGCGTCCGGGTCGAAGTGATGGGCAGATAATCCTTCTGTTGAGAGATGCAATCGGGATTGTTCTTTGAGCAGGGTCAAAAAACGGGTATTTACTCGGACGGATACGTGACGAAGCCAATCTTTTGGGTTCTTTCTTTCAACAGGGCAATCACTTCCTCGCTGGATTGGTATACGTTGTCCAGGTTGACAAAGTGATGAGCTAGCCGATCGTAGCGTTTGAACATCAAGAAAAGAAAGATCATAAAGTAATCTATCCCTTCAAAAACAATGGCCCGGTGATGGACGTATTGCGGCTGGTTAGCCAGGAAATAAGCCGGATGCTCCGTCCAGTGCAGATTGGGCTTGAGATGATGGCCAATGTGGTAGCCATCATTGAAACACTGATGATTGTAGGCAGAATTGATGCAGGTAATGCTGTTCCGGTAGGGATTGCCCGGCTCAGTTGGATCGATGAAGGCGTGCTGGGCCCAGTTGCCCATCATCATCAACGCCCTCGAGATCAGCAATGGCAGCAGAAATACAATGAGGGTGGCTTGCCAATTCAGCCAGACCAGCAGCAGGCACAGCAACCA
>JACMKY010000038.1 GCA_014379925.1 Cytophagales bacterium
ACCCGCCGCTGATGCCTTTTGAAATCCGGATACCGGGCGGACACAATACGTTGCCGTCCGAAAAGCAATTGCCCATCACTGATTTTGAAGTGGTTTTTGACGAAGTCCAGCAGCGAACGAAGTTGGTGCACAAACCCTCCGGAAAGCGGACTTACGTATTCGATCTGGGATTCCAGGGGCAAAGCGGGCGTTCGCAGTTGTTCCGGTTGCTGGAAAAGTTTACCAAGGTAGAATACCTTTATGCCCAGCCCATTCTAAACCTGGTCAACAACGGGGTGCACAGCCACACCCTTGCCAGAACCGATACCGGGACCGGGACCGATACCGGGACCAGACGGATAACCGTTTTCCCGCGCATTGTCTACGAAGACCGGATTATCCTCCAACGCAAGAGTTGGCACGTTCCCAAAGAACAAATTCCGGTGCGCAAGCCCCAAGCCAGTGATGCCGATTATTTTATGATGCTGGATGGGTGGCGCCGGCAGTGGGATATTGCCGATGAAGTGTTCGTGTGCATCAATCCGCTGGAAGCAAAACCGGAGGGAGTGCCCCCCAAACTGCTGCAAAAGCTGGGCCGCGATGATTACAAGCCTCAATACATTCACTTTGGCAACCCCTTGTTGGTGAATCTGTTCGAAAAACTGGCTGCCAAAGTGCCCACGCTGCTGAAGATCGAAGAAATGCTGCCTCACTCCGGTCATTTGGCTTCGATCGGACCGGATAAATTCGTAACCGAATGCGTGGTGCAATGGTACCAGCGGGCGGGTAATCAAAATCAAACGTGAGTCAGCCCCTCCGGAAATACGTAATTTTCTTTCCCTAACGACCCTCCTCCCATGCCTGTTCTTCCGGCAACTGAAAATTTACCGTGGTTATCCGTGTATCTGTGCTTCGCTGAGCCCTGGGAAACGTTTCTGGTGCAAGCGGTCAAGCCTTTCGTGGAGCACGCCATGAACGAGCAATGGGCCCGGCAGTTTTTTTTCATCCGCTACTGGGAACGCGGTCCGCACCTTCGCCTCCGCTTCAAAGGGAATGCCCAAACATTGGAGGGTACGCTAAAGCCGGCCCTGCTGCGGCATTTCGGCGATTATTTCATTCAGCACCCGTCCCGGCGCCATGACCCGGACTGGACCAGCGCGCTGCCGGCCGAATACCAGTGGTTTCCCAACAACTCCTGCCAGTTTGTTCCCTACCAGCCGGAACTGGAACGCTACGGCGGCCCCGCCGGGATTTTGCTGGCCGAACAACAGTTTGACACGTCTTCGCGCGCAGTTTTAGGGCTGCTGTCCGAAAATGCGCACTGGGATTACAACCGCGCGATGGGGGCGGCCGTCCAGCTGCACCTGGGCTTTGCCCACGCGTTGAAAATGGACCGGACCGAAACAGCCGGGTTCTTTGACCGCGTTTTTCAGGGCTGGTCATCGCAAGTGTATCAGCCGATTGCCGAAGTACTGCCCGAAGCCGAAAGAAGCCGACGCCACCAAGCCGTCATGCGGGTATTTGAAAATTCTTTCCAACAACAGAAACCGGTTTTGATGCCCTTGTTTTCAACCGTTTGGGAAGCGTTGGAAGCCGGTCAGGAATTTGAGCAGGAGTGGTTTAACGGATGGTTGCGGGGCCTGCGCCTGATTGACCAGCAACTTCACCAGGCTCAGGCTACCGGCGCCCTCGACGCTTTGGCCTGGGGCTTGCCCACCGAAGCCGATCCGGGGGCGGCAAATCAGCAAATAAGGTGGCTACTCTTTGATAGTTACCTGCACATGACCAACAACCGCCTGGGCATCCAGAATCGGGAAGAAGGGTATTTGGGATTTCTGCTCAAAGAGGGATTTCGGGAAATGACCCTGGTTTCCTGAAGCACGCAAAAAATGGCAAATTCGAGGCGCTTTTACGGGATGGCTTTTCTGTTTCTGCTGGCGGGGTGTAACTTTGATAAAGCACCCCAACCACCGGTTCTCATGCCCGATGCTTCGGCCCCCATGCCCGATTCTGTCGCCCGCTACCTCGGGGCGGCCTTGGATTCGATGCAGCAACACTCGATCCGTAAACACCGCATTGACTGGCCGCAGTTGAGACAAACCACCTTTGACCAGGCAAAAGGAGCCCTGACCTACCAGCAGACGTATCCGGCTATTGAAGCCGCATTGGCGGCATTGGGCGACAACCACAGCTTTTTTAAAACCCCGGAGCAACACCAGGCGTGGCTTACGGAAAGTGAGCAAACGCCCGCCGGTACGAACCTCCCCATCGGGGCGATGGTAGACGAAAAATTTGCCTGGGTCATTGTCCCGGATTTTGCGTCGGGAAATTCCGCGCAAGGCCAGGCGTACGCGTCGGCACTCCAGGAAGTCCTGCGAAAACTGGATGCACGCAACCCGGCGGGCTGGATTATTGACTTACAATCCAACCGCGGTGGCAACATGTGGCCCATGCTGGCTGGTATCGGACCGCTGGTGGGAGAAGGAATACTGGGGCACTTTCTTACGGCGGACGGTCGTAACACGCCCTGGCGCTACGAACGAGGGGCGGCGAAATTGGACGATGCGTTGATGTGTGAAGTCACTGATTATTACGAGTTGAAGAATAGCGACGCGCCAGTGGCGGTTCTGATTGATGAGAACACCGCTAGTTCCGGGGAGGCTATTTTGGTTTCCTTCCTGGGCAGGGCCAATACCAAAGTATTCGGTTCCGCGTCCGCGGGTTTATCCACGGCCAACGATGAATATACGTTGGAGGACGGCGCCCAACTGATTCTGACATCGGCCGTTTTTACCGATCGGTCGGGTAAGAAATATGGCAAGCAGATCGTGCCCGACGTGGATCTCTCCGGAGAATGGTATTTTATACCGGGACTTAAAAATATCACGCTAAGACAAAAAGTAAAAGCGTGGATTATGGAGTCGTCACCGGGTTAGGCACCCTTCCGTTTGGCAGCCAGCGGAAAAGCGCTATTTTGGTTGCCACCCGTTGAGTAGACAAGCGTGTTTCAACGCGGGCCGCTCCTGAAATCGTGCGCCAAAGCCCCCGCACGGCAGGTGTTTTCTAACTGAGCTATCCAAACTCGTACTGCATACAAAATATTGCCCGTCAGCGTTTTGTAGTAAATCCACGAGAAATATTTTTTCCTGTTGATGCTACCAGCCCTTCCAAAATAGAAACTGCGGTCAGTGCACGATGCTGGTTTGCAGCAGGGCATTCACTTCCTTCATCAGCGCGGGTTGGTTGCCGCAATTGACGTTGATCAGGCTGAAGCCGGCCTCTCCCCGGCCCATCCGTACCCGCCATTCCGCCTGGCTGATCGTTTTGTGCCGGCCGTTGTCGAACCACCAGGCGGTGTAAATCCGGTCGTTTCCCTTTTGCAGGATGCCCGTGTAAACGTCCTGACCGGCGCAACGCTCCCGGTTGATTTGCTTGAACTCGTAGCCGCTTCCCCGCCAGCAAACCAGGGGCGTGTGTTCGGCGTCGTAGAATTCGGCCACGGGCTTCACGTAAAGCAGGGCGTCTTTTTTCGAGAACTTGCTGATACCCGAAGCCATCACCTCCCGCTGGTAGCCCGCCACCGGGCCGGACCCGGCCAACGCGGGGACCCCTTTCCCCTCCCACGTCCAGCCCCTGACCAGCACCAGCACAACCAGCAGGCCGTGCCCGCCGATGAGCCTCGCCGAATGCCAACCGCCCGTTATCCGCGCCGGGAAAGACCCGAACGGATTGGGAAAGCGGATGGTCGCCCAGCGGAGCGGGAAGCGGAATGCCGCCTGACTCAACCGAAGGCGGAACAACCGCGGCAGCAGCCAAACCAGCGGCAGTACCACGTACCCGAGCAGGCAACCCACGCCAACGGCATCGTGAAGGGGATCGTCGGGCGGGATGCGGAACAGGACCAACAGCACAATCCGGGTCAGGTTGCCGGCCAGGTTCAGGGCAACGGTGACCAGCAACGCCGCCCCCACCAGCCAGCCGGGCAACGGGCACGGCGTTTTCCGCTCGTGGTAGGCCACCAGCAGCAGGCAGATCAACAAGGAAACGGTGAGCAGATTCAAACCCACGCAGGCCGGATCGACCGAAAAATCCGCGCCGTTCACCGTGATGAGGTTGCCCGCAACTTCGGTTTTCAGACCGGTCAGCCGCAGGAGACTTCCCGCCCACTCGCTCAGTTGGAGCCGGATGGGAAAACTGAAAACGGTGGTGGAAAACTGGAAGACGGGCGACAACACCGCCAACAGGAACAGGGGCAAGTGGTTGACCCGGCCCACTTTGCGCTCCACCCAGCCCAACCCGGCCAACGCAACCGCCAGGAAGTACAGCGTCCGCACCGGCACCCACATCGACCAGGCCAGCAGCGCCAACGCCAGCCAACCGTACCGGTCCGAGCGCCGTCCCGATCCGCTCACCACCAGCACGCAAGGCAACAGCAGGAGACCCGCCAGCAAAACCGGCTGGCTGCCGAAATACCGGTTCAAAAGATGACCGCCGGCCAACAGATACGTACCCAGGACGGCCGCGGTCAGGAAGACCAACCGGTTTCTCGGGGTCAGGTATTGCCCGATTGCGAACGCAGGCTTAATTCCTGAGTGGTAAATGGCAGCCTTGCAATGCAACACCCTATTTTTTAAGTAATTGATAATCAGTTTCATTGCTAGGCAAATGAGCAGATTTACTGATGGGCGGGAGAAAGATCCATTACCCGTGCTTTGTGATCGAACAGATGCCGACGGATTTATCGCCCGCGACGCACGACGTTGCATTGCAACGTCGCTGCTTACCATTTACGACTTGTTCATCCGCAGGTAGACCGCCAGGGCGGCCACCAGCGCGATGAGGAGCCACTCGTGCGGCTCCGGCACCGCGCCGGCAGACTTGGCCGTGGCGTTGCCCAGGCTGTTCTGACTGCGGGTGATGTCGAAGCGCGCGTAATCCGCCGCGCGCTCCAGCACGATCAGGCTCGACACCGGCGACACCACGTTGGCCAGGCCCGCCTTCCGCATCAGTGCGTCGTTCACGTAATCGTCCCCGAAATAATCCGGCCCGATGTTTCGCAGGATGTCGTGGTAAGCAAACAGACGCAACAAGTGGTCGGGCGCGTTGCCCACCGGAGCGGATTCAATGGGTTGGACGGATTCCCGGACCCGCATCCGGGAGGCTTCAATGCGTACGGCCTGGTCGCTTTCGGACGTTTGCGTGAAACGGCGTTTGGTCAGCAAGTCGGCCAGGTCCGAAACGTCGCCCCGGTCGTATTCCAGCACCCGGAACTCCCGGAGGGTTTTCAGGTACGGCGACAGTTCCCGGCCCAGGTTATACAACCGGATGCGGGGTTTCCGACCCAGGTAGGTACGCAGGGAGTGCGAAAAATCGGAGTCTTTCAGGTCGCGCAGGTTGGGGGCGTTGGGGGTGCTCTTGGCAATGACCAGGCTCGTGGCGGGCTCCCGAATTTCGGCGAAGGGAAACAGGCTGAACCGCAGTTCGCTCAGCCGGTTGAAGAGTTCTTCCCGGTTTTCCTCCGTCAGGCGGGTCAGTTGGCGGTCGAATACGTACGTCGGTTTGGTTCGCACCAGCTCCCATACCCGGTCCATTTCCCGGCGCGTCCACGACCCGTTCAGGTCCAGGTACACGGTTCGGGCGTCGAAAGGGGCGTAGGTCGGGGCGTACGGTTCGGCTTGGTAGGTTTTGCCGCCGAAGGAAAAGGATTGGCGGCGGGCCACCGGCACGTTCATTCGGATTGTCCAGTCCGGGCCGTAGTCGCCCTCGTGGGTGTACACCCCGCTTTCGGGTTGCGCAAAACCCGCGGGCAATGCCAACCCCGCGGAACCGCCCACCAACTGCACCCGCGTACTCCCCGCTGCCCCGGCGGCGGTGGGGCCGTCGAAATAAACCGACGAGTAGACCAGTTGCTCCTTTTCCAGGCGCAAGGGGGCCGTGATGCCAATCTTAAAACGCCGGTCTTCCGCGGCGGTACAGGGAAACACCCGCACCGACACCCGGTTGCCTTCCTGCCAGTGCACTACCGACGGGTCGCGGCTTTCCACGCCGACGATGGTGCGGTAGGCCTTGGTCGCTTTGCCCTTGGTGGTGAGGTAGCCCCGCTCCTCCCTGCCGTTGATCCAGAGGGAAAGCGAAGTGACTGCCGCCCCTTCGGGCAAGTGAAACGTGTAAATGGCTTCCTGCGGGCGACCCCAGCGCGCGGTGAGGGTGTTGCGGATGCGGAGCGTTTGCTCGGTGTAGGCCAGCCGGACGTCGGGAAACAGGCGGACGTTGGTGGCCACACTGGTCGTTCGCAAGTCGCTGCCGGTCCACAACCGTTCCTGGGCGTGGTGGCGCGAATCGTGGGCCGCCTCCAGGATCTTGATCTTCTCCGCCGCTTCCAGCGGCAGGCGTCCAAATAAGCGGGTGGCAATCATCACCAGCGGGTCGTGCTGGCGCTGGTCCTCGAAATTGTTCCGGTCCGGCATTTCCCAGAACTCAAAGCCGGGCTTGGGCGTCTGGTACACCAGGTCCGTTTTCAAAATTCGTTCCGTGAGCCAGCCGTCGGAGAGGCGCTGGCTCACGCGCACCCAATCGGGAAGCGCCCCGCGGTCCACGTCCAGGGCCGTCTGGTGGTAGGTATGTACAATTTGTTGTTGGGCACGCCCCCAGGCGGTCAGGAAAGGAATGGCGAGGAGCAGGGGAAAGCCGGCTCCCGCCAGGGCCACGGCGAACGCCCTTCGGTCGGCGGCGTAGGTTCGCACCAACGCGCGGACCAGGTACACCACGCCAATGAGGGGCAAGAAGGCGTGCACGCCCAAACCGAGGGCGAGTAGCCCGAAGAGGGCAATGCCGTAGAGTGGCAGCAGGTAGGCGGCCAGGTAGGTGAGCAGCACCAAGGCCGCCCCGAGCAGGAAATGAAGCAGCAGTTGTCCACGTCGCGGCAAAACACCCCGGAAGCCAAAGCCCACGAAGGCCCCGCACGAAACGACCAGGTAGGCCGACAACCACGGGGTGGCGGGTTGGAAGACGGGAATGTCCCGGTTCAGCGCGTAACAACTGACCAGGCTCAGCACCAACGACAACAGCACGCAGCCAATGTTATGGTCGAAGGCCTCCCCCCGCAGCCGAAATCGTCCCGCGATTTTCAATGTCAACGCGTATCCCGCCGTCAGCAGGAAGTGGACGCCGAACAGCCCGAAGTGATTGTCGCGGCTCACGTCTACATTGGCAATCAGCGGGAGGGTGAACAAGGCGGTTGAAAAGCCAACCAGTGCCAGCCCCACCGCGTACGGGTAGTCTTTCAAGGGATTGCGGTCCGCCCGTCCGGGCGGCGGGTTGACAGTGGTTTGGGTACGCGGCAGCAGGGTTTCCATGGGTTTTCGAGAAATTTTGCGTTTGTTAAAGGAACGAAGTCAATTGATTGCGTGAATATTGAATACTGCTTATTACTTACTCACAACGCATTCAGGTAATCGGAGAAGGATTCTCCTTCCGGCCCGGTAGCGGAAGGCGGTTGATTCGCTGGCAGCGGGGAGGGTCTGGAGGCGGAGGAATTGCTCCATTTTTGCGGTCGAAACGGCGGTGCCGGAGATGACGCCGAACTCCTCGTGGGCGCGGCCAAAGGCGCCGCCGCTGGTGTGGATCGCTCCGTCGTAATCGAGGCGAAGGAAGCTGTTCGGAGCGTCACCGCGTCCCAGCTCCGCGAAGAGCATGCGCGCCAGATACGGCGGGCCATAGACTTGCTCGAACGCGGCTTTGAGCACGGGGCTGAGGGAGTAGTTGGCGAGGCGGCGCAGCGAGACGTCGTGCGCCGAGCGGGCGAAGCCT
>JACMKY010000329.1 GCA_014379925.1 Cytophagales bacterium
CCGGGATCACCTTCGCGGATTTCCTGCAAGGCGGGGCGTGGAAGCGGTTGCGGGAGAAGGGCTTGGTGCTGGTGTAGCGGAGTTTTCTTATTTTTGACTTATGCACGTCTCCCATCTGCTTATTAAAAATTACAAGTCCATCCTTGATCTGGAAATCGGAGAGTCCAACCCGTTTTCGGTGTTTGTGGGTCCCAACGGCGCGGGGAAGTCGAATATTTTCGAGGCGTTGGAATACCTGAATTACACCAACAAAATAAGTTTTTACGAAGCAATTCAGTTATTCGGAGGAGAAGCAGAAATTACAGACTTTGGTTTGCTTGGAAAGTTCAGGGGATTCAGGGTTAAGTTTTCAGATTTTGAAAGTGCATTTTACTTGGACCCCGATCCGCCTCAGGAAGGAAAGCCAGACAACAGATATATTGTTCGCGAAGTACATCGGTTGAACGAATTGGAGTTAGAAGACCTCAAAGACAACCAACCGGAGCAATACCAAGCCTACAGTTCTATCGAGGATTCACCCGACTTTTCATCGGTAACGACAAACTGGTCAAGTTGCCATTCAAAGACGATAGCCGCCTGGCGCTCGATGCCAGCAACCTGGAAAAGGTGCTGAAGCGAATCCTGAAGGATGCGGAAAAACGGGAAGAAATGACGGAATGGCTGCAACTGCTGGTGCCGGGTTTTGAGCGCATCGAGGTCCACTCGGATACTATCAGCGGCACGGATACCTTCCTGATCTACGAAAAAGGTGCCAACCAGCCTTTTACCAAATCGCTCATTTCCGACGGTACCTACAACATCCTGGCGTTGCTGACGGCGGTATACCAAAGCGACGAACCACAGTTCCTGTGCATTGAAGAGCCGGAGAATGGCCTCAATCCAAAGGTTATCCGGGAGTTGGTGGGATTGTTTCGCAGCCAATGCGAAGAAAAAGGGCACTATATCTGGCTCAACACCCACTCCCAAACCCTGGTAGCGGCCCTACAACCCAAGGAAATCATCCTGGTGGATAAAGTAAATGGGGCAACCCAAGTCAAGCAACTCCACGACACGGACCTGCACGGCCTGCGGATGGACGAAGCCTGGCTGACCAACGCCCTCGGAGGAGGCCTGCCTTGGTAAACTCGGACGGCCGACCCGTAGGTTTTAGAGGTATTGGGCCCAGCAAACCCAGGTTCGCCAGAAAATTCATCGACCTGGAATTCTCGCTGGAAAGTGCCGCGCAGCATCCGCACTGTCCCAGCGCCCGGTACCGGCTGGATAAACTGCGTTCCCTGGGATAGTCAACCCGTTCCGAATTGAATCCAACCAAGTCGTTGTTTCGTATGACTTGAATGGATTATCCGTTATCGCGTATTCGAATGAAAAACTGGCGTATTTTCAAAATTGTATTCCTGACTACCAGCCGTTTGCCTAATGAACGACCGCTGACTGCCCAGATGGCTCCCGTGCAACTGTCCTTCTTTTCTGGCCAACGCAACCGGGTGCGGGCGGTGGCCGCCATGTTGACGCTTTCGCCGGTCGTTTTCCACCTCACCCGCCCGGGCCAAGTACCCCCCGTGGCCCACGTCGTCGGCCCGGCGGTAGTCCGGCAGTACGACGAAGGCTACTACCGGCTTCGCCTCGACAGCCTCCGGGCGGCTTTCGGCTACCGCAAGCACTTTCCCCCGGCGTTTGAACTGCCCGCGTTGTTGGCCCTCTCCCACTATCCCGAATTGCGCAACGAACGCATCCGATTCCAGACGGTGCCAAAGGCTATGCCGCTGGTGGCTTCCCGCCCCGATCCGGGGAACCTGTTCCGGGGGAGACCGGAGTGGGTGTACAATATCTTCATCAGCGAAGAAGCCCCCGAAACCCTCCGGCACGACCTGTTGAAGAAATTCTCGTTCAACGCCCAGGTGGGCATCCTGGGTCACGAACTGGCGCACACGCGGCATTACCAGGACAAAAGTGCCTGGCAGATGCTCGTCACCGGCGTTCGGTACCTGCTGTCGGATGCCTACAGGGCGCGGTTTGAGCTCGACACCGACCGCGACGCCATTGCCCACGGCCTGGGTTGGCAGGTACACGCGTACGCCCTTCACTACCGCCGTAACCCGCGCCTCAGCCGCCCGGAGATTGCCGCCATCGACCGCTACTACCTTCCGCCCGCGGCGGTACTGGCGCACATGCGGCAACTGTCGGCCAAGAAGTTATGAGTTGTGAGTCGATGGGTCGAAAAACACTGACGCGTACCCGCCTCGCCATTTACCGGATGGAAACTTATCGCCCTGACCCCATCCCTACGATCCAACCCTCCAACGCCCATAACGCAATATTCACCGCCCACAATTGCACGTTCGTCTAAATCCTGCGGGGCGGGTTTTTACTTTGGTTGAGAATGCAGCATATTGCGCCTAAAAACGCTTTCACCCCTCCGTCGAAGCTTTTCCGACACCAACCATTGAAAGTGACCGCCAGCAAGTGGATCAGGTTCTTGAATTTCCTGTTGGACACTGTCTTCTTCTCCCTGCTGATAATGGTGGTTATGAAAGCAATGTACCCGCGGGAAACCATCAGCCAGCCGGAAATCGACACCATCAAGGTGCTCGGCTTACCCGTTTATTTTCTGTATTATTTCTCGTTGGAAACGTTGCTGGGCAAGACCGTTGCCAAATTCCTGACGAAAACCGTGGTAGTAAACCGGGAAGGCTCCCGGCCGGGTTGGAGGAACGTTGCCATTCGCACCCTGTGCCGCTACATTCCCCTGGAGGTCTTCAGCGGCTTGATCAGTGAATCCGGGAGGCCGTGGCACGACACGCTGTCGGGTACCCGGGTCGTTTCCGAAAAATAATTCACCCGTTTTTATTGATTCATAAAACCAACCAACGCCTACCGTATGAAAACCAAAGTTAGCCAACTCCTTGCCGTGGTGTGCATCGCCGCTACCCTTTCGGGCTGCGCAACCGTATTCGGCGGCCCCCGAACCTCCTACCAGACGACCAAGCCCGGGCCCGGCGAACCCAAGCGCAACCTGCGGGTGGGCGCACTCATTGCCGACCTCCTGCTTTTCTGGCCCGGCACCTTCATTGATCTTGCCACCGGCGCCATCTACACCCCGGCTCCGACTACCAGATAGGTCCACCATTTACTGAAAATCAAAAGCCGTGGCGGCCCGCTGCGGCTTTTGATTTTCAGTAAACGGTGGGTTTGGC